>DATASX010000012.1 GCA_036269075.1 Sporichthyaceae bacterium | reverse complement strand
TCGACCAGTCCGGGGTACCTGCCTCGCCGCCGGCCAGGAACTTGCGCTCGATCTCCGTCACGTTCTGCATACCGAAACACCTGCCCGAGACGTCAAGGACTCACACCGAGCCGATCCCACGTCGGGTCAGGACCCCGACCGATCGCGATGGCTCGGCGAACCGGAACGTCGGCAGGTCCGGTCTAGGTCACGACCCGGAGCACCTCCTCGATCGAGGTCAACCCACTACGGACCTTGCGCCAACCGTCCTCACGCAGTCCGGTCATTCCGTCCTCGACCGCCGCCCGGGCGTGTCAACGACGGCCAGCAGCGTCCCAATGGACCGACCTTAGCGGGACGATGCTGACGGCGAGTCAGTTTTGGCGGTGTCGCTGGATGATCACGCGGTGTCCGCTCCTCCGCCTGCGGCCGAAGATGACTCCGTCGGCGGGGCCTGCGTTCGCGGTGGCCGGTTGCATACGAGGGGGTTGCGCCGAATACCTCGGCGCGTATCCACAGCCGGCCCTCGACCGTGTCGGGTAGCGCCAACCGCTGATCAGTCGAGTTCTGGCTCGATCGGCGCCACCGGGTCCAGGTCGGCCCCAACTCGGCCGCCTCCCGCTCGTCAATATCGAAGAGGTCCTGCAAGCCCTCCTCGTCACCGTCTCTGCCTCCGTGTCATGCAGCGCTGCCACCGGATCACCGTCCGCGCCAGCTCCGTCATCCTTGGTCCGCACGGCGAAGGCCAATTCGGCAATCGTCCGGCGGCGCAGCGGCTCAAGGCGGCTGTCGGGCTCCGATTGATCGGTAACACGCGGGCTTCAGATAACCGGTGACACCGTCTGTCCGCCCCGACTTTCACCGAGGTATGCGATCCCTCCCGGCGGGCCACCAACGCGGCGTTCAACGGCGTACAAACAGCGCGGGATGTTGAACGGCCTGTTGTACACCCGCCGCCCGGCTGCGCCAGCCTCGCGCGGCCGGGCAGTCGCCGCACGGCCCGATCTCCCACCCGTCCCGGCATCGACCGACCTCCCGAGCCCCACGACGGTTCCGGCACTGCTGCCCCGACGCGAAGGGTGGCCGCTCACCGATCCGCCAACCGTGCCGCTTCTTGGTGACCGGGTCGTAGCCCGCGAACACCTGTACCCGCAGGGCACCGCTGGGCAGTTCCTCGACCACCCCACGGGCCCGGCGCGGGCCGCCATGGTGCAAGGTGTCAACCATCTACCGGAGTCGCATCACGGCGTGTCGCGAAATGTCGGCCCGGTGTGTCGGCTCGGTGCGGGCGCGGCGGTTCCGGCACGTGTCTGGCATGAAAATGGTCAGGGCCCCTCGAGAGGGGCCCTGACCTGCTCTTCTTTGTAGCGGGGACAGGATTTGAACCTGTGACCTCTGGGTTATGAGCCCAGCGAGCTACCGAGCTGCTCCACCCCGCGTCGGTGATTGAAGCTTACAGCAGGGTGGGCAGCGCTAGCCAATCGGGTTACCGGCGCCCGTCGGCTGCTCGGGTCATGGTGGCGAGGTGGCCTTCGGGGTCGGGGCCGTGGTGGCCGCGGCCGGGGCCTTCGCCGGGCTCTTCTCCGCGTCGGCGGCCTTCTGCAGGTCGGCGGCGATGCGGTCCTGGTCCTTGCCGTAGGCGGCGAAGTCGCCCTTGGCCAGGGCGGCCTTGCCGTCGGCCTGCGCGGCCTGGGCGTCGGCGATCGCGGCGGCGACGGCGGTCGCCCCCTTGGGCCCTGACGACCCGTCAGACGGCGCCGAGGTCGCATTGCTCGGCGGCTGCGCCGGGTTCGGTGCGGCACCGGTGCCGGCCGCGCCGCTGAACAGCTTGTTCAGGGCGGTGTTGAGGTCGTCGCCGATCGCCACGTTGTTGCCGAACGAGGCGATCACCTGGCGCAGCAGCGGATAGCTGGTGCCGGTTGTCGGCTGGACGTACATCGGCTCCACGTAGAGCAGACCGCCGCCGATCGGCAGCGTCAGCAGGTTCCCGTACCGGACCTTGTTGCCGCGGTACTGCAACAGGGTGCTGCTGACTACCGAGTCGCTGGTGATGTTGCTCTGCACCAACCGGGGGCCGGGCACGTTGGTGCTCGGCGGCAGCCCGAGCACGCGGATGGTCCCGTAGTCCGGCCCGGGCTCGGCATCGACAGCCATCAGCGCCGCCAACTGCCCCCGGCCCAGCGGCTCGAACGTCGTGGTCAACGAGAACGTCGAGGTCTGCTGTTCGGGCATCTTCAACGTCAGGTAGTAGGGCGGCTGCGGGTCGGACTCGGCGCTGCCTGCCAGTCCGGTGACGTCAGCGCCGGTGGGGTCCAGCGGCACCTGCCAGAAGTCGGCCTTGGTGTAGAAGGCCTGCGGGTCGGTCACGTGGTAGCGGGCCAGCAACTCGCGTTGAACTTTGAAGAAGTCCTCGGGGTAGCGGAGGTGCACCAGCAGGTCGGCCGGGATCGTGCTCCGGTCCTTGACGGTGCCCGGGAAGGCCTTCTTCCAAGTCGTGAGGACCGGGTCGGACTCGTCCCATCCGTAGAGCTTCACCTCACCGGTGTAGGCGTCGACGGTCGCCTTGACCGAGTTGCGGATGTAGTTGACCTCGTCACGCGGTGCGATCACGCGCCCGGTCGCGGCGGTGACCGCTGTCTGGGTCGCATGGCCGAGCGTGGTGCGGCTGGCGTACGGATAGTTCGCGCTGGTCGTGTAGCCGTCGACGATCCACTGGATCCGGCCGTCGACCGCCGCCGGATACGGGTCGGAGTCAAGGGTCAACCACGGCGCGACCCGGGCGACCCGGGACCGCGGGTTGCGGATGTAGAGCACCTTGGAGGCCGAGTTGATCTCCGAGGACAGCAGGATCTTCTGCTCGCGGAACTTGACCGCGTAGAGCAGTCGGCGCCACAGCGAGCCGACGCCGACCCCCGGCCCCTGGTAGGTGTTGAGGTTCTGGCCGGCGGCCTGCTCGGTGTCGAACTCGCGGGGCGCGGAACCGGCCTTGGCCCCGACGATCGAGTAGTCCGGGGACTCCTCACCGAAGTAGACGCGGGGTTCGTATGCGCCCAGCTGCCCGGTCGGCGGGATGTCCTTCGACACGTAGCTGGGCGAGCCGTCGACATCCACGGTGTTCCCGCGGGCCGCGACCAGACCGAATCCGTGGGTGTACAGGAAGTGGTCGTTGATCCAGTTGCGCTGCTCGGCCGGGACCGATGCGAGGTTCAGTTCCCGGGCCGCCACCACGACGTCCTGGCTGCGACCGTCGATGGGGTAACGGTCGATCCGCAGAATCTCGGGGAAGCTGTAGAAGCGGCGGATCTGCTGCTCCGCCTCGAACGTCGGCGAGACGATGTTCGGGTCCAGCACCCGGATGCTCGCCGTGGTGTTCGCGTCGGCGCGCAGTTGGCCGGGCACCACCGAGGTCTTGGCGTCGTAGGGATCGACCTTGGCGTTGGTCAGGCTGTACGCGGCGCGGGTGGCGTTGATGTTGCGTTGGATGTACGGGGCCTCGCGGGTGGACTCGGAGGGCTTCACCTGGAACTGCTGCACGATCGCCGGGTACGCCGTGCCGATCAGCAGCGCCGAGAGCACCAGCAGACCGAAGCCGATCCCAGGCAGCAGCCAGGTGCGCCGCCAGACGTTCGCGAAGAACAGCAACGCGCAGATCGCGGCGATCGCGCAGAGGATCTCCTTGGCCGGCAGCAGCGCGTTGACGTCCTTGTAGCGCAGCCCGGTCCAACCGCTGACGTTGTCGAACCCGCCGCCGTTGACCGCCAACCCGTAGCGGTCCAGCCAGTACGCGACGGCCTTCAGCGCGACGAACAGGCCGAGCAGGACGGACAGGTGCGCCTGGGCGGCGGAGGTCGCCTTGTCCCCCGGGGTCTGCAGGCGCAGGCCGCCGTAGAGGTAATGGGTCATCACGGTGGCGAGCAGGCTGACCAGCACCACGGCGAACGCGAAGCCGAGCAGGAAGCGCCACCACGGGTAGCTGAACATGTAGAACGAGACGTCCTTGTGGAACTCGGGGTCCGTCACCCCGAACGACGTCTTGTTCCGCCAGAGCAGCCAGTTGCGCCACTCCCCCGACGCCGACGTGCCGGACAGGATCCCCAGCAGCACACCGGAGACGATCATGATCGGCACCTTGTACGGATCGACGCCGACCCGATACCGGTCGAGGTTCTGCTGCTCCTGCGACATCCCACGCAACGTCGGGCGCAACCGGTAGGCGATCACCACGTTGAGGGCGACCACTACCGACATCGTGATGCCGAAGATCAGGAACAGCACGCTCCGGGTCGTCAGCCGGGTCGTGAACACCTCGGAGTACTGGACCGCCCGATACCACCACAGGTCGGTGACGAAGTCGGCCATCACGAAGAACAACGCGAACAGGACGAACAGCACCACCAGCACCGGCACCAGCGCGCGAGGCCGACGACGAGGCGTCGTCGGTCGGAACGGGCGGCGACCCGGCGGCGGTGGCGGAACCTCGAAACTCATGTCGCCGACACCCCGAGGCCCACACGTGCGGGACCGGTCGAAGGGTGCGGGCCGGAGGTCACAGCAGCCAAACCTATCTAGTCGCGTGCCACGTGCCGATGATCACCCGTTCAAACCTGCACCTAGCCGGCACTTGCCGGGTCAGCAGTGCGGGACCGTGCCCTGCCCGGTGCGGATGGCCAGCAGCGCCGACAGCGCAGTCGAGAGCTTGTCGACCTTCACCAACTCGATGCCCTTCGGCGGGTCCTGCGCGGCCTCGCGGCAGTTGTCGGCAGGGACCAGGAACACGGTCGCGCCGGCCCGTTTGGCGCCGAGGATCTTCATCTGGATGCCGCCGATCTTGCCGACCGTGCCGTCGTCGGTGATCGTGCCGGTGCCGGCGATGGTCTTGCCGCCGGTGATGCCGCCCTGGGACAGCCGCTCGATGATCCCGAGCGCGAACATCATCCCGGCGCTGGGGCCGCCGACGTTGTCGAGCTCGATCTTCACCTGGAACGGGAACGTGTAGTCGCGGTCCGGGCTGATGCCGATGTAGGGCAGCTTCGCGTCGCTGGGGTTCTTGGCCGTGGTCAGCGTGACGGTGAGCTCGTGCTCGTTGCCCGTCGAGTCCTTGCGCTTGACCAGGAACGTCACCTGCTCGCCGGGCTTGTGGGCGCGGACGTCGTCGACGACGTCCTGCGGGGTGTTCACGGTCTTGCCGTCGATCTTCTCGATCTCGTCGGCGACCTGGAGCTTGCCGTAGGCGGGGGTGCCGGAGGTGAGCGCGGAGACCACGACGTGGGAGATGACGCCCTTGACGTTGAGCGCCAGCAGCGCCGCCGCGGTGGCGTGCTTCTGGGAGAGCTCCATCTCCTGGGTGTTCTCGGCGTCGATCTGCGCGGCGGATTTGGTGGTGTCGTAGACGGTCTCCTTAGGGACCACCGCGACCCCGGAGGAGAACCAGCCGGACAGCGCCTCGAGCAGCGTCATCCGGTGGTCCGGGTTGGTTATCGAGACCGTTGTCATGTCCAGGTGCCCGCTGGTCGGGTACGTGGTCGTGCCGTTGATCGTGATCAGCTGCTTGCCGCTGGACTCGCCGAGGGTGTCGGTGGCCGGGCCGGGAGACAGTCGGGCGTAGGGCACCGGAAGGACCAGCAGCAGCACCGCGAGCACGGCCAGCAGAACGCTCGCGACACTCAACGAGACGGTTCGCGGCGAGCGCCAGTTCACCCGCTTCAGCACGGGCTGACCTTATGTCACCCCGACGCTGATCAGGGTGTCCCCACCCATTCGGTGCTGCCGTCGAGGAACAACTGGTGCTTCCAGATCGGCACCTCGGCCTTGATGCGGTCGATCAGCGCGCGGCAGGCGACGAACGCCTCCCCGCGGTGCCCGCAGGAGACCGCGACGACGACCGCCAGATCGCCGATGCTCAAGTCGCCGACCCGATGCACGGCGGCCAGCGCGATCACGTCGTGCTCGGCGGCGACCTCCTCCGCGACCTCGCGCATCTTCGCCACGGCGCTGGGGTGGGCGCTGTAGCTGAGGTCCTTCACGTCCCGGCCGCCGTCCTTGTCGCGCACGGTGCCGACGAACAACGTCGACCCGCCGGCGGTCGGGTCGTCGACCGCGGCCAGCACCTCGGCCGGCGACAACGCGACGTCGCGGATCTCGATCAGTCGGATAGGCCCAGCGTCCATGGGGACATTGTGGCTGCTCGGCGTCCGCACCGCCGGCGGGCGGGCGACTCAGCCGCGACGGCGGCGGCGGGCCTGACGGAGCAGGGCGGCCGTGCCGACCATCGCGACCGCCGCGCCCGCCGCCGACAACGGGGTCTCCCGCAGGCCGCGGCGACCGCCGGCAGCCTCGGCCGCGGCGAGCAGTTCGGTGAGCGCGGCGGCGTTGTCGTGGGTCGGGCGCCATCCGGCGGTCAGCAGTCGGGTGCTCGGCACCACCCACGGATAGGCGACGTAGCGCAGCTCGCCGGCCGGCGCCGGTGAGACGCCGAGCCGGTGCAGGCGTTCGGCGGTTCCGAACGCCAACGCGGCGGGCAGCACCAGCCGGCGCAGGCCCGCGATCGACTCGACGGTCTCCTGGGCCAGCCAACCCTCGCAGCCGACCGTGACAGCACCCTCGACGCGTCCGGCAACCGCGTAGCCGACCGCCGAGAGCAGGTCGTCGACGTGGCAGAACTGCCAGGCCGGGGTCGAGCCCTGGACCTGCAGCAGCAACGGCGCGGAGAAATGCCGCACGAAGACGGTGTCGGCACCGCGACCGACCAACATCGCCGGCCGCAGCACGGTCAACCCCTGCGCACGTTGCCCCGCGACCAGGCGTTCGATGTCGAGCAGGTCCCCGGCGATGCCTCGCTCCTCGGCGAGCAACGGCGCGTCCTCGGCCAGCGGCAGGTCGTTGGCCGGGTCCGCGCCGTACACCATCGCGCTGCTGACCAGCACGAGCCGGGGAACCGCGGTCGCCGCGCGCAGGATCCGAGCGGTTTCCTCCGGGGTGAGCCGCCGCGTCCCGGTCTCCAGGCTCGCGGCGACCAGGACCACCACGTCGACGTCGCGCAGCCGTTGCCCGGCTCGGGGCATGTGGGCGTCCAGCACGCGGACCGAGACCGTTCCGGCCGACTCGGTCAGGTGCGCGGCGATCGCGTCACGCAGTGGACCGGGGGTCCCGGTGACCGCGACCCGGACGTCGCGCGGCCCCGCCGTCTCGCGGGCTGACCGCCACCTGGCCGGGGCCGCGGGCGACGGACCGGGCGGTCGCTCCGAGCGCCGCGAGTCCGCCATCGGTGCTGCGCTCCCTCCCCGACGGTCTCTGACGTCCCCGCCTGCCACCGTCTAAGTTGGACAGCATGAACAAGCCTGCAGGGGAGCCGAGCCACGTTGCGTCGGGGCGGGCCCTGAACACGGCCAGTGTGCCTGATCTGGACCGATTCGCCCTGAAATGTGACCTGATCGGTCTTCGCGTTGCCGCGCCCCTCGGATTGCCGTTGACCGGCGGTGACGGCCGATGAGTGGGACACCGTTCGGATTCGGGGCGCCTTCGGGCGACGACCCGGACCGGCCTCGGATGGATTTCACCGGCTCGGAGAACCCGTTCGCCGCGATGTTCGGCAGCGACCCGGCGGCGATCCAGGCGGCGTTCACCCAACTCGGCCAGATGATGTCGTGGACCGGCGGCCCGGTGAACTGGGATCTGGCCAAGGACATCGCCCGCCGGACCTCCGCGCAGGCGCCCGACCCGTCGGTGACCGACGCCGCCAGGCGTGAGGTCGTCGAAGCGGTCCGACTTGCCGAGCTGTGGCTGGACACGGCCACGGTCCTGCCGCCCACCGCGGGCGACGCGGCGGTCTGGAGCCGGGCGGAGTGGATCGAGGCGACCCTGCCGGTCTGGCAGACCCTGATCGAGCCGGTCGCCGGGCGAGTGGTCGCCGCGATGGGCGAGGTCCTGCCGGGCGAGGTCGCGGCGCCGGCCAACCCGCTGCTCGGGGTCATGCGTCAGATGGGCGGGGCAATGTTCGGCGCCCAGGTCGGCCAGGGGCTGGGAACGCTGGCCGCCGAGGTCTTCGGCGCCACCGACATCGGCCTGCCGCTGGGTCCGGCCGGTCGGCCGGCGCTGGTGCCGGTCAACGTCGCGGCGTTCAGCGCCGGGCTGGAGGCCGACGCCGGCGAGATCCGGCTGTACCTGGCGCTGCGGGAGGCCGCGCACCAGCGGCTGTTCACCGGTGTGGGTTGGTTGCGTGGGCACGTCGTCTCGGCGGTGGAGGCCTACGCCAAGGGCATCACGATCGACATGTCGCGGCTGGAGGGTCTCGTCGGCGGGCTCGACGTCAACGACCCGGAGGCGATCTCCCACGCGCTGTCCGACGGCATGTTCGCCCCGCAGGACACCCCGCAGCAGCAGCTCGCGCTGGCGCGGCTGGAGACGATCCTGGCCCTGATCGAGGGTTGGGTCGACGTGGTCACCGCGGCCGCGGCCGAGGGCCGGCTGACCAACGCCGCGGCGATGCGCGAGACCCTGCGCCGGCGGCGGGCCGCGGGCGGGCCGGCCGAGCAGACGTTCGGCAACCTGGTCGGCCTGGAACTGCGACCGCGGCGCCTGCGCGAGTGCGCCGAGCTGTGGCGGCTGCTCGGCGAGGCGAAAGGCACCGACGGACGCGACGCGACGTGGTCGCACCCGGACCTGCTGCCCTCCGCCTCCGACCTCGACGACCCGGCCGCGTTCGTGTCCGGCTCGGACGGGCTCGACTTCGGTCAGCTGCTCGACGAGCCGGAGAACCCGCCGGAGTGAGCCTGCACGCCGACGCGGTAACGGTTCTGAAGGCCTTTCAGCCCGATTCACCGCAACAGTTGCAACTACGCACGGACTATCTGGCACACCTTGCGTCCCACCCGGACGGGATGAGCCGCGAGTGCGTCCCGGCGCATGTGACCGCCAGTGCGGCCGTGCTCGACGCGACCGGCGAGCGGGTGCTGCTGGTGCTGCACCGCAAGGTCGGGATGTGGCTGCAGCCGGGCGGGCACTGCGAGCCGGGCGACGCGACTCTGGCCGGGGCCGCGCTGCGCGAGGCCACCGAGGAGACCGGGGTGGCCCACCTGCGGGTGCTCGGCGGCCCGGTGCATCTGGACCGACACCGTGCCCCGTGCGGCGCGGAGCATCATCTGGACGTGATGTTCGCGATCCTGGCCCCGGAGGGGTCGGCCCCGGCGGTCAGCGCCGAGTCGGCCGACGTGCGCTGGTGCCCCGTCGGGGAGCTGCCGGAGCCGACCGACGAAGCCGTGCGCAGGCTCGTGAAGGCAGCGCGAGCGCGGCTCCGCACGGACGCGAACAGCCGGTGATGCGTCGGCTGGGATTCGGCCCGATCCCGACCGACCAGCCGATCGAGGCCGAGTCGCGCCTGGTGGTCCGGCAGCCCTCGGCGATCGGCGTCGGCCTCTTCCTCGACCTGATCGCGCTGGGCCTGGCGTTCGGTTCGCTCTACGACCCGGGCAAGACCGTCGGCAGCGGCAACGGGTTCATCGACCGGTGGTTCTTCGGCATCATCGTGGTTCCGGCGCTGTGGGGGGCGCAGCGTTTCCTGCTGCGCCCGCGGATTCTCCTCGACGACACCGGAGTGCGGTTCGAGAACCCGATGCACACCATCGAGGCGAGCTGGGCGGCCATCCAGGGCGCCGGCTACGACACCGCGTTGCGGCTGTCGCTGGCCGACGGCGACTCGGTCGGCGCGACGGTGTTCGGGCAGGCGCTGTCCAGCCCACTGACCCGCCGCGACCGCGTCGACGAGCTGGCCAGGATCATCAACCAGGAGTCCTCCCGCCGGTCCGGACGCACCTACGACCCGGAGGCGGCGTACTCGGCGGAGTCGCTGGTCGGTTCGGTCCAGTCCTCGGCCCCGAAGCCGGACGGCCCGGGTGCCACGCACCGTCCGGCGTACGGGCTGGTGAGCCTGGCGGTGTACGCGGCGGCGTGGACGTTGTCGTGCGTGCTGGCGGCGATCGCCAGCTGACGGGCGGTCGGGTCAGTCCGCGTCGGTCAGGTCGAGTCCCGCCGCGTGGGCGACGCCGTCGAGGTAGCCGCGAGCGCGTTCCAGCTTCGGGTAGCCGACCAGCAGCGCCCAGAAGTCCGGGCCGTGGCCGGGGACGATCAGGTGCGCGAGTTCGTGGAGCAGCACGTAGTCGACGACGTATTCGGGCATCCCCCGCAGCCGGGTGGACAGGCGGATGGTTCCGTCGAGTGGCGTGCACGACCCCCAGCGGTGGACCTGGTTCTCGGCCCACCGGACCGACGCCGGCGCCGGCCTGCCGTCGAGGTAGCGGTCGGCGAGCTTCCCGGCGCGGGCCAGCAAGGCGTCGTCGCTGGGGCGGCGGCGGCCCTCCTGCGCCGTCAGCCGGGCCAGCATCACCTCGACCCAGCGGCGCTCCTCGGCCCGGCTCATCCGGGCCGGGATCAGCACGACCGTGCGACCGCCCTCGCGATAGGCGGTGACTGTGCTTCGACGGCGCGCGCTGCGGCGCACCTCGACCGGAGTCGGGTCGATCGCCTGCTCGACAGGCCCGGAATCGCCACCCACGGTGCCGACCGTAGCGGCACGTTCCAGCGCGCGCCGGACAACGTCCACGGACGCGCCGTCCGGGCGACGCGAGCCGGGTTCAGCGCCCCAGGAATCGGGCCGGACGGCGCTCCTTGGCCGCGGCCAGACCCTCGCGCAAATCCTCGGTGGCCATCGAGATCGGCTGGGCCATGGCCTCCCACTGCAGGGCCGCCGCGGAACTGGCGTGGCCGCCGTCGACCAGCGCGACCTTGGTCAGCCGAGTCGGGATCGGTGCGCAGGCCGCGATGTCGCCGGCGATCCCGGCCACCTCGCCAAGCAACTGTTCGCGCGGGAACGACCGGTTGACCAAGCCCTCCGCGGCGGCGGTCGCGCCGGTGACGACGCGCCCGGTCAGCAGCATCTCCCGGGCCAGTCGGATCCCGCCGGACTGCGGCAGCAGCCAGGTGGCGGCCATCCCGGAATGCAACCCGAGCTTGGTGAACGGAGCCGTGAGCTTGGCCTCGTCGGCTACGTAGCAGAGGTCGGTGGCCAGGGCCAGGCACAGTCCGGCGCCGACGGCGGCGCCGTTGACCGCGCTGATCGTGGGCACCTCAAGGTCCCGGATCGACAGCCACGACCGGTAGAAGGCCAGCATTCGGGTGCGCAGGGCGTCGACGGAGTTGTCCGGCATCGTCGCCAACCACTCGTGGTCGCCGCCGGAGCAGAACGCGTCGCCGGCCCCGGTCACCACCACGGCCCGCACGGTCCGGTCGGTCCGCAACGCCGTCATCGCAGCCGTCCAGGCGGAGGTCATCCGGTCCGACATGGCGTTGCGGCGGGTCGGATTGTCCAGCAGCAGGGTCACCACGCCGGCGTCGTCACGGCTGATCGACAGGTGCTCGGACAACTGCATCTGGGTCATCGCGGCAGGGTACCGGCGTGTCCGCGCTTGCCGCCTGCGCGCCTTAATCGCCCGGCTCGCGCCACGAATGGCGCGTCACCGTGACATCGGTTCAATCGCACGCTCGCTCACGCCGCCCCGCCGCGCCGAGCCACCGGTCGCGAGAGTAGGTCGGGAACGACACTAAGGTGGCCCGAAGATCGCACAGACCGGAGGAAATCGCGATGGCCGAGAGCTACACGGGCAATGCCTACTGCGTGAAGTGCAAGGAGAAGCGCGACTTCACCGGCGAGGTGAAGGTCAGCGAGTCCGGCCGCCGGATGGCGCAGGGCACCTGCCCGGTCTGCGGCACAAAGCTGAACCGGATTCTCGGCAAGGCTTAGCTGGGCCCTGTCCTGAGGCAGGGCCCTGGTCCCCAGACCGACTTTTTCCACAGTTCGGGCCGATTCCCGGCGCGTGTGACGGGCCGGCGGCCACTCTGAGCCGGCGCCCGCACTGCGTTGGCGTTCTGGTTCGGGGGTGGGATGTCGGTCGATGAGTGCGTGCGCCGAGCGGATGCTCCGATCCGCCGGCCGATGGTCAAGTCGGGCCTGACCCGGTTGCGCCGGCCCGACGGTGCGGTCCAGTTCGGCGTCGACCCGGAACGGTCGGTGCTGCTCACCGGCCTCGACGCACCCACTCGTCGCTGGATGGACGGCCTCGACGGCGTCTCGGACGTCGCCGGCCTGCGCGCCGGGGCCGCCGAGGCAGGTGTCGGCGCGGGCGCCGTCACCGAACTGCTCGACCTGCTCGCCGGAAACGGCCTGCTCGAGGACGCGGGTGCGGACTGCGCGGGCTGGTCCGACCTGCCCCGGGTCACCCGCGATCGGCTGATGCCTGACCTGGTCTCCCTCACCCTGCTCGATCCCTGCCCGGACGGCGGCCGCCGAACCATGTCTCGACGCCTGGCGGCCCACGTCGAGGTCCGTGGCGGCGGTCGGGTCGGGTCGGCGGTGGCCGGGTTGCTCGAGGCTGCCGGGGTCGGCACGGTCCGCCTGGTCGACCCTGGTGCCGTCCGCCCGACCGATCTCGGTCCCGCCGGGCATCGCGCCGAGCGCCTCGGCCGGCCGCGGGGCGCGGCGAAGTCGGCACCGGGCGAGGTTGACCTGGTGGTGCTGGCCTCCGACGACGGCCTGCCGCCGAGCGGCGACCTGCCGGAGGGCCCGCACCTGGTCGTCGGGGTCTGCGAGACCGGCGGCGTGGTCGGTCCGTTGGTGGTCCAGGGGCGCAGCGCCTGCCTGCGCTGCCTGGACCTGAGCCGGACCGACCGGGATCCGGCGTGGCCGGTGGTCCAGGCGCAACTGCGCGCGGGCCGGTCCGTCTTGCCGATCCCGGCCTGCGACGTCGTGCTGGCGACCGTCCTGGCCGGCACCGGGGCGCTCCATGCGCTGAGCTTTTTGGACTCCGGGACGGCCCCGAGCCTCGACGGCACGGTGCACGTGCGGCTGCCGGACGGGTTGGCACGGCGCCGGTCCTGGGCGAGGCACCCGAACTGCGGCTGCGGCTGGGCCGACGCCCTCGGATCCGGGGGCGGGTGATCCCGGCCCGGTGGGGTACGGCCGAACCGCCGAACGGGGGCGAGGGGACAATGCAGCAATGAGCTCCGAGCAGGACGGGCCGGCGCAGATTCCGCTGCGGGCGTTGACACGTGGCGCCAAACTGGCGGCCCTGCCCCTGGGGATGGCTGGGCGAGCCACTCTCGGGCTGGGCAAGCGGATCGGTGGGCGGCCTGCCGAGATCGTCGCCTCGGAGATCCAGCAGCGCACCGCCGAGCAGATCTTCAAGGTCCTCGGCGAGCTCAAGGGCGGGGCCATGAAGTTCGGCCAGGCCCTGTCGATCTTCGAGGCCGCACTGCCGGAGGCGCTGGTCACGCCGTACCGGGCAACGCTGGTGAAGCTCCAGGACGCAGCCCCACCGTTGCCCCCGAAGGTCGTCCGTGAGGTCATGACCCGAGGGCTGGGCCCGGACTGGGAGTCGCTGTTCACCGAGTTCGACACCCGGGCCGTCGCCGCGGCCAGCGTGGGTCAGGTGCACCGCGCGACCTGGTCGGACGGGCGGGTGGTGGCCGTCAAGGTGCAGTATCCGGGGGCCGGCGCGGCGCTGCTCGGCGACCTCAACCAGTTGTCCCGGCTGGCCCGGCTGTTCGGTGTTCTGGTGCCCGGCCTGGACATCAAGCCGCTGATCACCGAGCTCAAGCAACGGGTGGCCGAGGAGCTCGACTACGAGCTGGAGGCGAACTCCCAGCGGGTGTTCGCCGAGGCCTTCGCCGGCGACCCGGACATCTGCGTGCCGCCGGTCGTGCACCAGGCCGGCGAGGTCATCGTCACCGAGTGGATCGACGGCACCCCGCTGTCGCGGATCATCACCGACGGCGATCAGGAGACACGCGACCGGGCCGGCCTCCTGTACCACCGCTTCCTGCTGAACGGCCCGGCCCGGGCCGGGATGCTGCACGCCGACCCGCACCCTGGCAACTTCCGGATGCTGCCCGACGGCCGGCTCGGCGTCCTCGACTTCGGCGCGGTCGCGCACCTGCCGGGCGGGCTGCCGCCGGCGGTCCGGAAGTTCCTGTCGGCGGCGCTGCACGGCGACAACGAGGCCGTGGTCGAGGGTCTGCGCGACGAGGGCTTCATCAAGCGGTCGATCGGCATCGACCCGGACAAGCTGGTCTCCTACCTGCTGCCGTTCCTGGAGCCGATCACCGTCCCGGACTTCAAGTTCTCCCGGTCCTGGCTGCGCTCCCAGGCGGGGCGGATCAGCGACCCGCGTTCGGCGCACTACTACACCGGCCTGCAGCTGAACCTGCCGCCGGCCTACCTGCTCATCCACCGGGTCTGGCTGGGCGCGATCGGCGTGCTCTGCCAGCTCGAGGCCGGTGGACCGTGGCGCGACGAGCTGGCCGAATGGCTGCCCGGGGACGAGGACATCCCCTTGCCCAGAGCGGACTGAAATTCGAAGTGGCCCGGACCTGTTGGTCCGGGCCACTTCGCTTCGGCACACGCAGTGAGCTCCAGCCGTGACTCAGGCGGCGAGCTCCTCCTTGCGCGGCCGTCCCCGCGACCGCTTGCGCGGCGCGACGACCCCGCTGACGAACAACTCCCCGCCCCAGACGCCCCACGGCTCGGCGCGGTCCAGGGCCCCGGCCAGGCAGTCCTGGCGGATCGGGCAGTTGTTGCACAGCGACTTCGCGTACTCCACGTCCTCCGGCGACTCGGCGAAGAACAGTTCCGCGTCGAACGCCCGGCAGGGCAGCAGCGAAGCGACTGCCTCGGCGATCGATCCGAGCGATGTCGAGTTCATCTTGCGAGGTCACCCCCCTCTTGAAGTGGTCGGTACTTCTCCGGCAGTTGATATGCAGGTGGGAAACAGAAAGGCCGCGGATCCCGGTTTCGGGTTCCGCGGCCTGTGTGGCGCCGGTCTGTGGCTCAGACCGGCGGGCCACCGCCAGGGATGCCCGAGGGGACGAAATCGGCTTCGCGCTTGGTCGACGGAGCCGGCACATGTGCCGGGGTCATGCCGGCAGTTGCGGCGGTACGCCAGGCGGCCGGCCGGAGGGACTGCTCGCGCACATACGTCGGCAAGGCGGCGGCGATCCCACCGGTCGTGCCGGACGTACCCGCTACCTGGCACATCAGATTGCTGATCACCGTGGAATCACCTCCAGCCGAAGTTCGAAGGACGCACCGCTCGCGCGCCGTGACACGAGGCTACGTGGGGTGCCGGCGAGCGGCAACCGAATATTCGCCGTCGGTCAGTCGGATCAGTCGGTCAGTCGGCCGGGTTCGCGGCCGGCGCAGATGGCCAGCACGTCGGCGCCGTAGCGGTCGAGCTTGGCCCGCCCGACGCCGGGAATCCGGGTCAACTCGTTGTCGGTCTGCGGCCGGGCCTCGGCGATCGCCAGCAGGGTGGCGTCGGTGAACACGCAGAACGCGGGCAGTTTGGCCGCCCGGGAGGTCTCCAGGCGCCAGGTCCGCAGCCGGTCGAGCAGTTCTTCGTCGACGGCTACCGGGCAGTCGGCGCACCGGCCCAACTTGCGCCAGCGGGCGTCGGTCAGCGCCTTGCCGCAGGCCCGGCAGGTGGCTGCGGCCCGCCCGGTCGACTTCGCCGACCGGCGGGGCGGTGTCGGGGCGGCGGCCCGGACCGGGACGAGGTCGGCCAGGAATCGCGACCGCTGGCGCGAGGACCGGCCGCCGGGTGAGCGGGCCAGCGCCCAGGACAGCTCCAGCCGCTGCCGGGCCCGGGTCGCGCCGACGTGCAGCAGTCGGCGTTCCTCGGCGACCGCGGCATCGTTGACCGCGTAGCTGATCGGAACCATGCCCTCGACCAGGCCGACGATGAACACCACGTCCCACTCCAGGCCCTTCGCGGAGTGCAGCGAGGCCAGGGTGACGCACTCCAGCGTCGGGGCCTGCGAGTCGGCGGCTCGGCTGTCCAACTCGGCCACGAGCGCCGCGAGGTCGGCGCTCGGGTCGAGCTCGACCATCTCCTCGGCGATGCGCAGCAACGCCGCCAGCGACTCGGCCCGCTCCCCGACCGCGCCGGCACCGGAGGCCGAACCGGCCACCAACCCGGCGTCTGCCAGCAACGTCCGGACCGCGTCGACCAGGCCGTCCGGTTCCTCGGCGGAGTCGGTTCCGATCGCTCGGGACCGGGCCGCGCCGCGCAGGCGGACGATCGCGGCTTTGACCTCGGGGCGTTGGAAGAACTTCTCCCCGCCACGCAGCGCGAACGCGATACCGCGGTCGCTCAAAGCCTGCTCGTAGGCCACCGACTGGCTGTTGGTGCGGAACAGCACGGCGATCTGTGCCGCGTTGACACCCTCGGCCATGACGGCGGCGATCCGGGCCGCGACCGCCTCGGCCTCGGCGGGCTCGTCGGAGTGCTCGGTGAGGCTCGGCGCGGGCCCGTCGCCGCCGACTGCCCGCAGCGCCACCGCCTCGGCGCCGGGCCCGAGGACCGCATTGGCCACCCGGACGATCTGCGGCGTCGACCGGTAGTTGCGCACCAGGCGGACGAGTTCCGTGCCCGGGTGCCGGCGTGGGAAGCCGAGCAGGAACTCGGCGCTGGCGCCGGCGAACGAGTAGATCGTCTGGCTCGGGTCGCCGACGACGCACAGCTCGTCGCGGCCACCGAGCCACAGTTCGAGCAGGCGTTGCTGCAGCGGGCTGACGTCCTGGTACTCATCGACCACGAAGTGGCGGTACTGGCGGCGGACCCGCTCGGCGACGTCGGAGTTCTCGGCGAGGACACCGACCGTGAGCAGGAGGATGTCCTCCATGTCGATGACACCCCGCCCGGCCTTGACGTCCTCGTAGTTGGCGTAGAGCTCGGCGAACCCGGCCGGGTCGAGGTTCGCCGGCGGGGTGCGCCCGACCTTCGCGGCCGCGGCGACATAGTCGGCTGGGGCGACCTGGCTGACCTTCGCCCACTCGACCTCGGCGGCCAGGTCGCGGACCTCGGCCGGGCCGGGCCGCACACCGTTCCGGACCGCCGCGGCAGCGACCAGGGGCGCTTTGCTCGCCTCGACCCGAGGCAGCTCGCCGCCGATCGCGGTGGGCCAGAAGAACTGGAGCTGGCGCAGCGCCGCGGAGTGGAACGTGCGGGCCTGGACCCCGCCGGCGCCGAGGGCCCGCAGCCGGGTGCGCAGCTCGCCGGCGGCCCGGGTGGTGAACGTGACCGCGAGCAGGTGCTGGGCCGGGAACGCACCGGTGACCACGCCGTGGGCGATCCGGTGGGTGATGGCCCGGGTCTTGCCCGTCCCGGCCCCGGCCAGCACGCAGACCGGTCCGCTCAAGGCCTCGGCCACAGCCCGCTGCTCGGGATCCAGGGCGTCGAGGATCTGCTGCGGGGACGGGATCACTGAGCCATCCTGACAAATGGGTACGACAACTCGGCGCCGGGCAGCCTCCCCGACTCCCCGGGATGGAACACTTCCCCGGCCGAACTGGTTGAAGTTGCGAACGGTTTCCCCAGGAAGGGTGCCTCAGTGACCCAGAGCGCGACCATCACCGTTTTCAGCACCTCGTGGTGCGGTCCGTGCCGCCGACTGAAGACCCTGATGCAGGCGGAGGAGATCCCGTTCACGGCCGTCGACATCGAGACCGACCCGGAGGCCGAGGAGTTCGTCAAACAGGTCAACCGTGGCAACGCCATCGTCCCGACCGTGCTCTTCCCGGACGGCACCACGCTGACCAACCCCACCCTGGCGCAGGTCCGCGCGCAGCTGGCGGCCGCGGGCTGATCGCTGCGCCCGTCGGCAGGCGGACGTCCGAATTCTCGACCTGATCCTGGAGCGCGGGTTTAACCTGCAGCGATAGGCCTCTCACTTGAATTTCTCGCACGCATCCGCCGCGGTTGGACCGCGCTGCTGACCGCGGGGTCGATGGCAGCGGTCGCCACGCTCTGCGTGCTGGACAGCGACAACGCCACGGGCGTCTCGAGCTGTCAGGCGCCCCCGGCGAGCAAGGGCGGCGACGAGGGCCCCAATTCCGCCACAGTCGCCGCAGCGCAGGCCGAGGCGGACCGCATGATCGCGCTGGTGCAGAGCCCGGCCGGTGCCCGCGCGGTTGCGACCGATCCATCGGGAGGCGGCCCGGTCTGGGAGTCGGCGGTCACCAAGCACAAGGTGCAGAGAGGCCGGTCCTGGAAGCTGCCGGGGACGTTCGAGCAAGCGCTGACATGGCTGGTCTCCTACGACCCTCCGATGCTTGCTCGAAACGGCCTCGAGATGGAGAACGCCTCGACCTCGTACGCCAGCGCAATCGGGCCCAAATTCGCGACTGCCGATCGGACCTACGGCGACGTGCACCGCGGCCACTGGTCGGACGCCTCGTTGAAGGTCGTGGTCAGCCGCGGCTCCGGGGACACCGCCTACCTGGACGCGGTCGGCCTGGCGTATCCGCTGGACGACCACATCCGCCGCGACATCACGCCGTGCCCGCGATTGCGATGCCGGTCGACCAGCCGTGCCCATGAACGGTCTCGCCGAATGGCGTCGGCCCGGCGTGGACAACCCGGGACAGCCTGATCTGGACCGGACGCTGGTGCCGGCAGGAACGCCGAGCGGCGGGCGGATCTGCTACTACGGCGAGGCCGTCAGCGCGTCGGCCCAGCGAGTGCTGGACGGGCCGACCGCGGCGTGGATGGCGCAGCAGGTCCGCTCGGTGCATCTGGACCACGACGACTACGACGGCCCGTACGGCGGCCTGGGAACCAGCGGCCCTGGCGCGGTGATCCTGGCGCTGTCCTATCCCGGTCGGCCGGACGTCGACGTGCAGGCGGAGAACCGGTCGGGTCTGCGGGACGCGGCCAACGGCCACATCGAGGCCGACGGGACCCCTTGGGGCGACAGCGGGTTGTTCTGCATGCTCACCCGCGCGCTGCCGAACCTGCCGCACGACCTGACAGACGGTTGTCCCACAACCGTCCACTGACCGCGGCGCGGCTCACCACTTGTTGTCCGGCGGCAGCGGACCGCCGAACCAGAGTTCGATCAACCACCGCGCGATCGAGATCGCGCCGGGCATGAGCGCTTCGCCTCGCTTGCCGGCGGTGATCAGTTCCTCGCGGGTGAACCAACGGGCCTCGGTGATCTCGGCGACGTCGACGCTGATGGTCGGATCGGTGGCGTGCGCCGTGAATCCGAGCATCAGCGAGGCCGGGAACGGCCACGGCTGGCTGCCCTCGTAACGGACGTCGGCGACGCGGACGCCGACCTCCTCGTGCACCTCCCGGATCACGGCCTGCTCGAGGGACTCACCCGATTCGACGAATCCGGCCAGCGTGGAGAACCTCCCCGGCGGCCAGGCCGGGTTGTGGCCGAGCAGGCAACGGTCGTCGTCGTCGATGACCAGCATGATCACGGCCGGGTCGTTGCGCGGGAAATGCTCGGTGCCGCACCCGGTGCAGACCCGGACGTGACCGGCCGCGGCGACGCTGGTCGGCGAACCGCATTTCGGGCAGAAGCCGTGTCGCGCGTGCCAGTTCGACAGGCCGACGGCGTGTGCGAACAGGCCACTGGCCGCGGCGGGCAGCGACGCGGACAACTCCCGGACGTTCGCCGAGCGCTCGTCGCCGCCCAACTCGAATGGGCCGTCGGCGGCGAAGAAGGGGGTGCCGTCCGGGCCCATGCCGAGGAAGTAGCGCGCCGCTCCCGGGTCGGTCTGCCCCGGGGGCAGGTAGGCGAGGTCGGAGCTGTCGGCGCGGAGTGCCACTGCGCCGTCGTGGACGCGCAGCATCAGGGCCCGCGGGTCGTTCCAGGCCTGCTCGAGGGCGGCCGGGTCGGACCGCAGGGTCGAGGCCCGGTCATGGGACCCGCCGGACAGCGGCATCGCCGGCAGCTTCGCGTCGATGCTCCGATCGGTGGCCCAAGCGGATCTCTGCACCGTCATACGGCCGACCCTATGTCGCGGCCGGTACCGGCCCACCGGACAACACCGCCGCCAGGCTCGCCGCATCCGGCAGTTCCGGTCGGGTCGTGCGCCCGGATCGCACGAAGTGGAACGCCGCGGTGACCGCCGCGGGGGCGACGCCGGCTATCTGCGCCCAGGCCAGCCGGTAGAGAGCGAGCTGGGTGGGGTCGGCCTCGGTCCGCAAGCCGGTCTTCCAGTCGACGATCTCGTATCCGGTCGCGGTGGCGTAGACGGCGTCGATCCGACCGCGCACGACCCGCCCGGCCAACGGCAACGCGAACGGCGCCTCCACTCGGATCGGCACCCGGTCGGCGAACTCGCTGCGCTCGAAGGCCTCCTGGAGCATGGCGAGTTCGGCGTCGCTGCACCACGCAGCGTCTGCCCCGCCGGGCAATTCGTCGTCGTCGACGAGCACCTGCTGGCCGAACCGCGAGACCAGCCACGAGTGGAAGCGCGATCCGCGCAGCGCGGCCGGGGCCGGCGGGCGCGGCATCGGTCTGGCCAGGTCGCGGGCCAGCGCGTCGGGCCGGGTGGTCAGCACCCCGAACTGAGACACCGTCAGAGTCGTCGGCAGCGTGACCTCACGACCCCGCGGCCGCCGGGCTTGCGCGGCCGCCAGCAGCAGGTCGAGGTCGTGGTCCCAGGCCGCCACGCGGCCGCGTTCGAGGTCGGTCAACCCGGCCAGGACGGGGCCGGAGCGCTCGTCCGGCCCGGCCCCGGCGAGGGCGGCGCGGACCATCTCGGCGGCGTCGCGGCGGACCCGGAACGCCTCGGCGTCGAGCGGTGCCGGCCAGACCTGGCCGCCGGCCTCGGCGAAGGCCGGGTTGGTCGCGCCCGGCGTCGGATCCGGTTCCCAGGGTCCGCCGGGGTCGCGGCCTGCTGCGGTGGTGAAGGCCCGCGCAGTGGCGAGGTACTCCGAGGGACCGCGGGGCCGTTGCTGAGTAGGACCCCACCAGTGGCCCGACATGACCAGCCGGTGCCGCGGTCGGGTGACCGCGACGTAGGCCAGCCGTAGCTCCTCGGCGGCGGCCTGTTCGCGGACGGCGGTGTCGAACACGCCCAGCCCCTTGGTGGACCACGCGAGCACCTCCGGCAGCGAGTCCCGGTCGCCGCGCAGTGGGAACGGCAGGCAGTGCCCGCCGGTCGTCCACCGCGACCGGCCGCGGGTGGACGGGAACACCCCGGCGCACAGGCTGGGCAGCACGACGACATTCCACTCCAGACCCTTGGCCTTGTGGGCAGTCATCAACTGCACGGCGGCACCGGCGACCGGCTCGGCCGAGTCGAGTCCGCGCTCGTGCTCGGCGGCGGCCTGCAGGTAGGCCAGGAACGCGCCGACCGAGCAGCCGCCGTCGAGGTCGGCGAAATCGGCGGCGACGTTGAGGAACGCCTCGACCGAGTGCCGCCGCCGTACCCGGCTCCCTGCCGCGCCGACGGCCAGTTCCACGTCCAACCCGGTCCGGGCCAGGATCAGGTGGAGCAGTTCGAGCAACGGGTCGCCGAGGTGGGCCCGCAGGCTGCGGAGTTCCGCGTCGAGGGCGGCGTAGCGGACCCGGGCCTGCTCCGAGTACGGCAGCTCGCCCGGGGCGGCCATCGCGTCGGCCAGCGCGGGCCGTTCCACCGGGTCGGGGATGCGGATCGTCGACCGGCGCGCGGCGGGATGGGCGGAATCGGCGGGATCGGCGGGATCGGCGACCAGTTGCTTGGCCCGGCGGCCGAGCAGCGCGAGGTCGCGCGGCCCGATGCGCCACCGGGGCCCGATCAGCAGTCGGATCAGCGCGGCGTCGGCGGTCGGTGAGTCCAGAACCTCGAGCGTGGCGATGATGTCGGCGATCTCGGGCAGGTGCACCAGGCCACCGAGCCCGACGACCTCGACCGGGATCTGACGCCGGATCAGCTCGGTGTGCAGCGGCCCGATGTCGCGGGTGGCGCGCACCAGCACGGCTATCTCGGCCGGTGGCGTGCCGTTGTCCAAGGCGTCGGCGACCTGGTCGCCGAGCCAGCTCAGCTCGTCGGCCCAGGTCGGCAGCAGTGCGGTCCGGATCTCGGCCGTGCTGTTCGGCAGCGCCGGGAGCAACGGCTCGACGCCGGCGTGCAGGGCCCGCAGCGGGGCCGCGAGTTCGTTGGCCAACGCCAGCACCGGGGCCGCGTTACGACGGTTCTGCCGCAGTGTCAGCCGTTCCGGGAGCTCACCGGCCCCGGCGGCCGGGTCGACGAAGTGTTCCGGGAACTCCTCCAGGTTGGCCACGCTGGCCCCGCGCCAGCCGTAGATGGCCTGGCACGGGTCGCCGACCGCGGTCACCGGGTGTCCGGCCCCGAACAGACCGACGAGCATCCGGCGTTGGGCGACCGAGGTGTCCTGGTACTCGTCGAGCACGACGACCCGGTGGCGGGCGCGTTCGGCCACACCGACGGGTGGACACTGCTCGGCCAGGCAGGCTGCCAGGGCCATCTGATCGCCGAAGTCGACGAGGTCGCCGGCTTTCTTGGCGGCCCGGTAGGCCTCGACCAGATCGGTGAACTCGGACCGCCGGCGGGCCGCGACCAGGGCCCTGCCGAGCGCCGAGGAGGCGCCCGCCGACTGCGGTTCGCGTTCCAGCCGCTCGATCAACTGCCGGTCGAACGACCGGAGTTCGGCCAGGTCGACGAGGTGTTCGGAGCACTCTGCCTCGAGCGCCAGCAGGTCCGGCGCCAGCAACTTGATCGACTTGGTCAGGGATCGGATCGGGCCGGGCGCGGACCGGATGACTCGGGCGGCCAACTGGTAGCGGGCAGCGTCGGTCAGCAGCCGCGCCCCCGGTTCGATCCCGAGCCGCAGGCCGTGCTCGCGGATCAGGTCGGCGGCGTAGGCGTGGTACGTGGAGATGCTGGGCTCGCCGGGATCCTCGTCGTGGGCGGCGACCACGGCCGGGTCCGGGACCAACCCGGCGCGACGCAGGGCAGTGCGCACGCGGTGGGCCAGTTCGGCCGCGGCCTTGTTGGTGAAGGTGAGCCCGAGGACCTCGTCCGGGCGGGCAGCCCCGGTGGCGACCAGCCAGACCACCCGCGCGGCGATGACCGTGGTCTTCCCGGATCCGGCGCCGGCCACCACGACCAGCGGGTCCGGTCCGGCTGTGATGGCCGCCAACTGCTCGTCGCTGTAAGGCACCCCGAGCAACCCGCACAGATCGGCCGGTTCGCGGACCGCGCTTGCCGCCGCGGGCCCAGCCAGCCTCATGCCAGTCCTCCACCGTGGGCGTGGGCGCTGCAGCAGCGCCGGAACTCGCACATGTCGCACTCGGCTGACGGCTCGGGGTCGAACCGCTCGGCCCGGACGCGCCGGGCGGCCGCCCCCAACTGCGCGGCGAACCGATCGGCGACCTCGGGGTCGGCGGCGGCCGCCTGGGTGTGGATCTTGGGCTTGCCGGTGCGGTCGGGTTGGCGCAGCATCACCAGCTCGGCACCACCTGACGGACCGTCAGCTCCGTCGAGGTCGGCCAACGCTCCGGCCTGCACCGCGAGTTGGTACGCGCCGAGCGCCGGGTTGTCGGCCACGTCGGCCTTCGACACGGCGGTGCGGCCGGTCTTGAGGTCGACCACCCGGACCGCGCCGCGGGCGTCGCGCTCGACGCGGTCGATGCGGCCGCCCAGCCGCACCGTGGTGTCGCCGGCCTCGAGCTCGACCCGGAACGGCACCTCGACCCCGAGCAGGCTGCGATCCGGGCGGGAACCGTGCCAGGTCAGGAACGCCTCGAGTGTGCCGGTGGCCTCCTCCTGCTGCTGCTCGGACTGCCAGTCGGCCTCGAAGGGCACCTGGTCCCACACGTCGCGCAGTTGGGCGGCCAACTGTTCGGCGGACACGGCGGAGCCTGCCTGCTCGGCCAGCGCGTGGAGCAGGCTGCCGACCGCCGTCGGGGCCGAGGGCGCCGATGCGGCGCCCACCTCCCGACCCAGGAACCACCGCAGCGGGCAACTGGTCAGCCCCTCGACGGCCGAGGGGCTCAGGTCGAGCGGCCGCTCCGCGGCACGGAGCGGCTGCGGGGCGAGGCTGGGTTCCAGGACGCCCCACCAGGCGTCCGGATGCGCGGCGGGCGCGAGCCTGCGACCGTCGGGGTCGCGCGCGGCCGCGAGACGCGCCAGGCGGGCCGCGGCGACCGACCGCAGTGAGTCACTGCACGAGGCGTCGGTGACCACCGACCGCAACTCGGCGGCCAGCGCAGCGGCGCTCAACGCCCGCCGCCCGGTCTGCAGATCCTCCACCGCGGCAACGCCCAACTCGTGCACGAACCGGGAGGGCCGGTCCTGTTCCGAGTCGCCCCCGGACACCGCCGTGACCAGCAACCGGGCCCGCGCCCGGGTCACGGCGACATAGAACAACCGGCGTTCCTCGGCCAGCGTCGCCGACACGCTCGGCGGCGGCGCGAGGCCGTCGGAGGTGATGCGGTCGCCGGACAGCAATGTCCCGCGCCGACGCAGGTCCGGCCAGCAGCCCTCCTGGACGCGGACGACGGCGACCAGCGGCCATTCCAGGCCCTTGGCCCGGTGCGCGGTCATCACCGCCACCGCATCGACGCCGCGGGCCGCCGAGCCGGGGCTCTCGAACGGGACCTCGCTTGCCGCCACGCAGGTCAGGAAGTGCCGCAGGTCCGGGCGCCCCGGGCTGCGCTGGGCTTGTTCGGCGAGTGTGAACAGGGCGCAGACCGCATCGAGGTCGCGGTCGGCGCGAGCCGCCGCCGGCCCACCGCCCAGCGCCGACCGCTCCAGCCGGTCGGGCCAGTCGGTGCCCGACCACAGGTGCCACAGGACGTCGTGCGGACCGGCGCCGCCGGCGTGCGCCTGCGCCGCGCCGGCCAGCAGCCGCGCCAGCCCCCGGACCGCAGCGGCCACCGGGTCGTCGAGGTCGAGCGAGTCCGGGTCGGCGAGGGCGTCGCGCAGCAGCTCGCTCGCCGAGGCCGCCGGCTTGCCGACGGACCGCGCCATCTGCCGGAGCCGGCGGCCCAGCGTGCGCAACTGGACCGGGTCGAGGCCGGCCAGCGGTGACAGCATCAAGGCGGCGGCCAGGTCCGGGGCGACCGCGGCCGGGTCGGCGACGACCTGAAGCCCCGTCAGAAGGGTTGCCACCGCGGGTTCGGCCCGCACCGGTACCTCGTCGAGTGCCAGGAACAGCGGGATCCCGGCCGCGCCGAGCACCCGTCGGACGGCCGGGATGTCGCGCACCCCGGAGCGCACCAGAACGGCCATCGCGCTCCACGGCGTGCCCTCCTCCAGATGGGCGCGGCGCAGCACGTCGGCGACGTGGCTCAGCTCAGCGGCCGCGCTGCCGAACAGGCGCACCTCGACCTCGGACTCCGGCCCGGGCGGCAGCACGCTGCGCAGCCCGCGGTGCCGCAGTGCCACCGCCGCGGACAGGCCGCTGACCGGCAACCGGCGGGCCACCTGCCGGCTGGCGGCCAGCAGGCCGGGGGTGGCGCGGCGGGATACCTCGAGGACGACGGTGGGCGCGGCGGTTCCGTCGAGAGCCCGGAAGCGGTCGCCGAACTCGAGGATCTCGCGGACCTCCGCGCCCCGGAACGCGTAGATGGACTGGTCCGGGTCGCCGAATGCGATGAGCTCGCGCCCGTCGCCGGCGATCTGCCGGAGCAGCCGGACCTGCGCGGGGTCGACGTCCTGGTACTCGTCGACCAGCACCACGTCGTAGCGCGCGCGGATCGCGGCGCGAGCGGCCGGCTCCTCGAGCAGGTACAGCGCACGCCGGATCAGCCCGGCGTGGTCGAGCATCCCGCGGGCGTCGATCACGTCGAGGTACGTGTCGGCGAAGTCGGCCAACGCCGACCAGCGGGCCGCGCCGGCCGGGTCGGCCTCGACCAACGCGCGCAACTCCACGTCGCGTTCGGCGATGCGGGCCAGCACCGCCTCGACCTCGTCGGCCAATCCGCGGGTTCCCAGCGCCGCGGCGATCTCCTCGGGCCAGTCGATGGCCGCCGGGGTGCGCGTACTGCCCCGCAGCAACTCGCGGACGGCAACGTCCTGCTCGGCACCGGAGAGCACCCGCAACGGCGGCAGGTCCTGCCCGCGCGCGGCGTTCAGCAACGCCAGACCGAAGGCGTGGAAGGTCCAGGCGGCCGGTTCGACAGTGGTGCGCGCCAGCCTGCGGCCGATGCGGTCGCGCAGCTCGCCGGCGGCCTTGCGACTGAACGTCAGGACCAGGATCCGACCCGGATCGACCCCGCGGGCGACCCGGGCGGCGACGGCCTCGACCAATGTCGTGGTCTTGCCGGTGCCCGGACCGGCCAGCACCAACAGCGGACCTCCGGAATGGTCGACCACGGCACGCTGCGCCGGGTCGAGCCGCGGCGGGTCGGCTACGGGCGCGGGCCCGCGCACCAGCCTGGCGCCGCCGTGCCTGACCTCCCGACGCGACATGCTGCTCCCCCGAGCGCTCGACGGACTCCCCCGACCGGCGGCCTGGCGCCGGATGAACTGCTTGGGAACATCCGATCAGGCACCACCGACAGTTTCATCGGCGGACTCACCTCACCTCGCGCGGAAGTGCACCGGCTTCGGTTCGGTTCGCCCGCTTCATCGGCGGACTCACGGCCTATCCCGGGATCCAGCGGGCCCGGTCCATGTCGATGCGACCGCTCCGGCGCAGCGGCACCCCTTCGGCCACCCACTCCCGGCGCGCACGGAGGTCCTTGCCGGGCGGGGCCGTCCCGTCGGCGTGCACGACCCGCCACCAGGGCACGCCACCGCCCTCCCGGGACAGCACCGAGCCGACCTGGCGCGGTCCGCCGCCGCCCAGGTACTCGGCGATGTCGCCGTAGGACATGACCCGCCCGACCGGGATCGACTCGACGACCGCGAGCACGGATTCCGCGTAGTCCTCGGACACGGCTCGGCCGGGCGAGGGATCCCCTGGCCCGGCCGGATGCCTTGCGCCGTCGCCCGACGGGGCGTCACCCCGTCGGGCACTCATAGCGCGCCTGCGTTCGTGCTGATCAGTTCTCCTTGTTGCCCTTCGGCAACGAGGCGCCGTTGGTGAAACCCGCCAGCACGGGCACCGAACCCGGCTGGAACGAGGCGGTGCCCTTGGCCAGGGTCAGCCCCGCGATGCCGGAGTGCTGCTGGGCGTACGCCAGGACGTGGGCCAGGTCGGCCACACCGTTGCTGCCTGGCAGCGGGGCGATCGCCAGTGTCGACAGGACGCCGAACGCCTTGCCCTCGGAATCGATGAAACCGCTCCCGGAGTCGCCTGGCACACCCGGCGAGAACGTGTAGACGGTGTGCTCCCAGCCGTCCGGGTCGGTGCCGAGGCTGACACCCTGCTTCGGCGACAGGTACGAGATGCCGCCACGCAACGGCGAGTTGCCGTAGCTGAGCACCGACTCCCCGCCGTTCACCGGGGTCTCCCGCAGCCCGGTCGGGCCGCCGAACAACGGGATCGACGGGTTGACCTTGTTCAGCGCTTCGTCCGGGATGCGGACCAGGGCGAAGTCGTTGTTGGCGCAGACGTCCTCGGTCTTCTCCCCCAGCTTCTGCATGGTCAGCCAGGAGTTGTAGACCAGGGTTCCCGACACCTTGGAGTCGCCCAGCAGCACGGAGGTCCCGAGCGGCAGCGACTTGGAGTTGCAGCCGTTGGTCTCGTTCGGACCGCCCGTGCCGGAGCAGTGGGCGGCCTGGCCGATGTACGCGTGGTGCTGCGCGTCGTAGAACACGAAGTTCGACGTGCACACCGCGTCCTTGGTCGTGGTGTTGATACCGGGGTGGATCGAGGACGTACCGAAATCAGCCCACTTGGGAATGGCGGGCGGCGGTGCCGTTCCGGCGCTGGCCGTCGCCATCGGCGCGAACACGGCGGCGGTCATGGCGGCGGCGGCGACGGCGGTGCCAAGCGCGGTCCGGCGGAACACTCGCTTTGAGCTCATCGGCGAACTCCAGGGGCGTCGAAGGACATCTGTGCCGGGCGTGCTCGGGACCGTAGCCCGTCCGGCGTGAGGAATTCGGGAACGAACCGCCACCGGCTTGCACAAACTCCCCGGAAGGGCCCGTCCGCACCCAACGAGCAGCGTTGCTCGCAAGGTGATCGAGACTGTGTGGCTTTGCGCAATCATGGCGCTAAGGCCCTGGTCAGCCCAATACCCCTGATCCGGGGCAATCAGTCGAAACCGGGACAACCCGGCCGCCCACGGATCGAATTCTCAGCTAATTTTCAGAAAACCCACCGGCCTAGTACGACGGTTTGTCCGGTTCGATCTGATTCACCCAGGCCAGCACGCCGCCGCCCACGTGCACCGCGTCCGCGAAGCCGGCGCCCTTGGTCACCGCGAGCGCCTCGGCCGAACGCATTCCACTCTTGCAGTAGAGGACGACCTGCTTGTCCTGCGGCAGGCGGGCCAACGCGTTCCCGTTGAGGAATTCACCCTTCGGGATCAGGGTCGCCCCGGGGATGGAGACGATCTCGAACTCGTTGGGCTCCCGGACATCGATCAGCGCGATCGCCGCGTTCGAGTCGAGCAGGTCCTTGAGCTCCTTGACGGAGATCGTGGACTCCTTCACCGCGTCGGACGCCTCCTCGGAGACCGCGCCGCAGAAAACCTCGTAGTCGATCAGCTCGGTGATCGCCGGGGCGCTCGGGTCACGACGAACCTTCACGGTGCGGTAGCTCATCTCCAGTGCGTCGTAGATCATCAGGCGCCCGACCAGCGGCTCGCCGATGCCGGTGATCAGCTTGATGGCCTCGGTGACCATCACCGAACCGATCGAGGCGCACAGCACGCCCAGCACGCCGCCCTCGGCGCAACTCGGCACCATGCCGGGCGGCGGGGGCTCCGGGTAGAGGTGCCGATAATTCGGCCCGTACTCCTCCCAGAACACGCTGACCTGGCCCTCGAACCGGTAGATCGAACCCCACACGTACGGCTTGCCGAGCAGCACGCAGGCGTCGTTGACCAGGTAGCGGGTGGCGAAGTTGTCGGTCCCGTCCACGATCAGGTCGTAGTCGCGGAAGATGTCCAGCACGTTCGTGGAGTCCAGCCGGACCTGGTGCAGGTTGACCTTGATCAGCGGGTTGATCTCGGCGACCGACTCCTTGGCCGACTGGGCCTTGGGCTTGCCGATGTCGGACTGGCCGTGAATGACCTGGCGCTGCAGGTTCGACTCGTCGACGACGTCGTCGTCGACGATCCCCAGCGTGCCCACTCCGGCCGCAGCCAGGTAGAGCAGCGCCGGAGACCCCAGACCACCGGCGCCGACGCACAGCACCTTGGCGTTCTTCAGCCGCTTCTGCCCGATCATGCCGACGTCCGGGATGATCAGGTGGCGGCTGTAGCGACGCACCTCGTCGACGGTCAGCTCAGCGGCAGGTTCGACCAACGGTGGCAGGCTCACGGCAATCTCCGAGGTTCGGGCTCAATGCTGTGTGGGCGACAACCGTGCCACGGACCGCCCCATTCCGCGCCGCCGACCCCCGCCGAAGTGCCCTAACCCCGAGCGGTTGCCGGGCCCGCCCCGTACGGCAGCCAGTTGGGCCGGCAACCCTCCAGCGACTTGGTCTGCTGAACCATCACCGGGGCCGGGGCGCCCGGGTACGGGCAGTGCACGTGGTGGTGGCCGAGGGCGTGCCCGACCTCGTGGTTGATGACCTCGAAGCGGTAGTGCCGCAGGTCGTGGCCGTAGGTGGGCGATCCGTAGAGCCAACGATCGGAGTTGATCACCGCGCGGCCGCGCTGGAAGCAGGACACCGCGCTGTCGGTCTGCAGCGGCGCGCACTCCTTGTCGGTCAGCGCCGGGCTGGACAACGACACCCGGACGTTCACCCGACCACCCGAGACCCGGACGAACCGCAAGGTGCGCCCGCCCTGGCCCCAGCCGAGCGGGTCGTTGAGGATCCGGCCGACGTAAACCGCGAACATGTCCGCGTCGACGGGCAGGCCCTGCTCTACCTCGACCGTGTAGCGGATGATCCGCCCGACCCCGACTGCCGGGTCGGTGCCCGGGGCGATCAGGTAGCGGCCGGTGGTCCGAGCCACGTCGGGTCGATGGGCGGCGGCCACCGGAGCGGCGGTGACCAGGGAGACGGTCAGCGAGATCGCGGACACCACAGACAACTTACACCACATAGTCATCAACGGTAACTTCCACAACAGCCCACCGCTCACACCTCGAAGGGGTCGGGCGTGTCAGTCGACCAGGTCGCCGGCCGGTGCCGGGTCCGGCTCGTCGGCGTCCTCGGTGTCCGGGTCGGCCGGCAGCAGCACCAGCACGCTCGCGCCACCCAACGGCGGCCCGTTGCGAGCCTCGACGGTCCCGCCGTGCGCTGCGGCGATCGCCCGCACGATGGCCAGCCCGAGCCCGGCGCCGCCGCCGGTGGCGTCGCGGGTGCGGGCACCGTCGCCCCGCACGAACCGGTCGAACGCCGAGGACAGCACCGTGGCCGGGAAGCCCGGGCCGTCGTCGGAAACCGCCAGCTCGACGGAATCGCCGTGCATCGTGAGGTTGATCCGCACGTGGTGGGCACCCGCGCCGCGGGCGTTCTGGAGCAGGTTGCCCAGGACCTGGCGCAGCCGGTTCTCGTCGCCCGGGCACACGGCCAGGTCGCCGGACACCGAGACCTCGAGGTCGAGCACCGGACCGAGCCGACGGGCCTCGGCCAGGCACAGGTCCAACAGGTCCAGCCGGGTCGTGCCGACCACCAACGTCCCGGCCCGCTGCCGGGCCAGCAGCAGCAGGTCCTCGGCCAGCCGGGCCAGGCGCTCGTTCTCGGTCGCCGCCGCCCGCAGCGAGCGGTCCAACCCCGCGGCGTCCCCGGTGTCTGCCGCCAGGCGGGCCAGTTCCAGCTCGCCGCGCATCACCGCGATCGGCGTACGCAGCTCATGGCTGGCGTCGTCGACGAACGCGCGCTCCCGCCGGAACGCGACCCGTAGCCGCTCGAGCATCCCGTCGAGGGTCTGGGCCAGGCGGGCCAGTTCGTCGCCCCCCGGGACGGATGACAGTCGCGCCTCACTCTCGAAGGAGGAGATCGTCTGGGCCTCCTTGGCCATCCGATCGACCGGTGCCATGGCGGCCCGGACCACCCGCCAACCGGCCAGCACCACCAGGGCGATCAGCAGCGGCGCGGCGATCGAGATGATCAAGATCAGCCGGTTCTGCGCGTTCAGCACCGGCTCGGCGGACACCCCGACCGCGAGCAGCCCCAGGCCGCCACCCAACGGACGGGTGAACAGCCGGACCGGGGCGTTTCCCGAGGTCTCCAGGTTGAGGTTGCGGGTGATGCCGCGGCCCTCGAGCTGTTTGGCCTCCTCGACGCTGAGCAGCCGACGCCCGGCCAGCGCCGTCGAGGACACGAGCACATTGCCCGCCGGGTCGTAGAACTGTGCGAGCGGGTCGCGGGTGACGGTGTCGAGACTGCCGGAGTGGACCGCCGAGGCCAGGTAGCCCGCCCGGATCTGCAGGCCGCGCTCCTGCGCGCTGGTCAGCTGTTGGTTCAGGACCGCGTAGAAGATCCCGAAGGCGATCAGCAGCGCACCGGAGGTGGCCATACCGAAGGTCAGCGTCACCCGGGCCGTCAACGAGGTGGGCCGAAGTGTCACCGCAGCAGTGTGGAGCCAGTTTTTCGTTTTCATGATTCAGTCATCCGGCTCGCGGCACCGTGGGGGTACGGCGAAACCGGGACAAGTCTGCACGCGGTGGACCGAACAGGGCCGCCCGGTACGGAATCTGACTCGGCGAGGTCGTAGACGCTGGTTCCACGTCACCCAGAGCTCCCCCACCGGCCGGTCCGCGGGACCCGGATCAGTCCGGTGGGGGTACTTGGCGTTCGGGCGGGGTAAGACTCGGAAATGGCAACTGGTGTTGCCGATGAGAGCGAAGCGGTAGGACAAGCACGGCGTGCAGACGCGTCCGACTGCTTCGATCGGAGTCGGCATCCAACGGCACAGTGGAACGGATCCGCATGCGACTGCTGCTCGTCGAGGACGACCCCGGCATGGCCGAGATGTTGTCCGCAAGCCTGCGGCATCAGGGCTACGCGGTCGACCGTGCGCGCAGCGGCGACGACGCGCTGTGGAAGGTCCGCGAGAACCCGTACGACGTGATCGTGCTCGACGCGATGATCCCGCCGCCCGATGGCTTCGAGGTCTGCAGGCAGATCCGCGACGAGGGCCGCTGGGCCCCGGTCCTGATGCTGACCGCGCGCGACGCCGTCGCCGACCGGATCCGTGGCCTCGACGTCGGCGCCGACGACTACCTGACCAAGCCCTTCGCGCTCGACGAGCTCCATGCGCGCCTGCGTGCGGTGACCCGACGTGAGCCCGCCGAGCGGCCGGTGTCGCTGGCGGTCAACGACCTGACCATCGACCCGGTCACCCGGATCGTCGCGCGCGGCGGCGTGGAGATCCCCCTGTCGCCGAAGGAGTACGCACTGCTGTGCGAGTTCGTCCGCCGGCCAGGTGAGGTGCTCTCCCGGACGCACCTGATCGAGCACGTCTGGGACTTCGCCTACGACGGCACGTCGAACATCGTCGACGCCTACGTGAAGCACCTGCGCAGCAAGATCGACCGGCCCTTCGGCCGCGACACGATCAAGACGATCCGCGCCGTCGGCTACCGCTTGGACCCGGAGGCCTGACCCGCCTCGCCGGCAACCGGCAAAGATGCACAGGTCCTGCACAGCCAACCCTCACGACCCTGTCACGCGCCGAGCGCGACGATGGAATCGCCCGCACGGACAAACCGGTTGAGCTCGATCCAGCGTCTCACCGGCTCGTGGGGCAGCGCAGCAGTCCGGAGCCTCACGATGCCCCGGCCGGGAGTTCGGCCCCGGCCCGCGTCGCCGGACCTGCCACGAACGGGCCGCCCCGGACCGGGACTGCGAACGCAGAGCCGGGGCGGCCCGTCGTCCGTTCCGCCGAGCCGGGGGTCAGGCGGTCCGCTTTGTGGCCGCCGCCTTTGCGGTAGCCGTCTTCTTCGCCGGGGCCTTCTTCGCCGGGGCCTTCTTGGCCGGGGCCTTCGCCGCCGCCTTCTTCGCAGGCGCAGCCTTCGTGGACTTGGCGGCGGCGCTCTTCTCGGCCGCCTTGGCCGGGGCCTTCTTCGCGGGCGACTTGGCGGCGGCCTTGCGTGGTGCAGGGGCAGGCGACTCCTCCGGTTCGGCGGTGCCCTCGCGGCGGGCCTTGGCCCGGGCGACGCTCTGGCGCAGCGCCTCCATCAGGTCGATGACCTCGGCCGCGGGTTGCGCCTCGGCGTCCGGCGTGACGATCTGACGCCCCGCCACCTTCGCGTCGACGACCGAGCGCAGGGCGGCCGCGTACTCGTCGGTGTAGTCGTTCGGGTCGAACTCCGAGGTCATCGTCTCGATGTAGGCCTGTGCCATGTCGACCTCCTGCTGACGCACCGTCACATCAGCATCGGGGACGAGCGCGGCAGGGTCGCGGATCTCCTCGGGCCAGAGCATCATCTGCAGCAGCAGCACGTCGCCGTGCGGCCGGATCGTGGCCAACGACTCCCGCGAGCGCAGCGCGACCTTGACCACCGCCACCTTGCCGGACTTGGCCAACGCGTCGCGCAGCAGCACGTACGGCTTGGCGCCATGCTGGTCGGCCTGCAGGTAGTAGCTCTTGGCCACGGCCACCGGGTCGAGATCCTCGGCCGAGATGAACTGGAGCACCTCGACGCCCTTGGTCGAGGCCAGCGGCAACGACTCCAGGTCGGCGTCGTCGAGCACGACCAGTTCGCCGCCACCGAGGTCGTAGCCCTTGGCGATGTCGCTGTACGGGACCTCGGCGCCGTCGATCTCGCAGATGCGCCGGTAGCGGATGCGGCCGCCGTCGGCAGCGTGGACCTGGCGCAGCGATACGCCGTGCTCCTCGGTGGCTGAGAAGACCTTGACCGGGATCGAGACCAGGCCGAAGGAGATCGCGCCCTTCCAGATCGTCTGCATGGGTTCTTCTTCCCTCGCCGGCGCTGCCGATGCAAACGGTAGCCGCAGGTGAGCTACCTCAGCCGCAGGATTGACCCGCGCTGCGCTGCGCCGCCGCGATGCGCTTGCGCAGGCTCGTGGAGTCCGCGTAGGCGCGGATCTGCGCGGTCGGGTCCTGCGGGACGATGAACACTCGCTGCTCACCCGCCGTCAGCTTCGTGCTCGACGAGTCGTTCGCCGCGTACGCACTACCCACCGAATAGGTCACCGAGGTCGGCCCGGACCCCGGCGCGATCCACTCCTGGACCGACAGCACCAACTGGTACTGCCCACCGCCGGTGCTCGTGATCGAGACGACCTTTCCGAGCAGGATCCCCCGGGCACAGCCGACCGCGTCGGCGAAGGCAGGCGCACCCGCGCTGCCGGGCGCGGACTTGGCGGCGACCTTCCCGCTGGTGGTCGCAGTGCCGCTCGAGCTCTCGGCCGCGGCCGCCGGGGCCGGGGCCGCCGCGGCTGCGCCCGGCGCCGCGGGCGCCATCATCCGCATACCGTTCATCGACTGCACGCTCGACCCACCCGCCGTGGACACGGGCGCCGACGCGGCCGAGTGCGAACTCGAACCTCCGCCGCCGCCGTGCAGCACCAGCGCCGTGCCCAGCCCGGCCACCAGGACCACCGAGGCCGCGGCGGCCAGCATCGCCCGCGACGGCCGGCGCCGCAGCGGCACGACCACCCCGGCGGCGGGCTCGGCCGCGAGGGTGTCGCCGATCAGGCCGAGCGCCCGGGCGATGGCATCGACGTCGGCGGCGGCGCGCTCGTGCGCGGCCAGGGCCGCCGGATCGGCGTCGTCCTGGGGCCCCAGGCCGTCCAGCACCCGGGCCAGGGCGAGGTCGTCGGGGTCACCGGGCAGTTCGGGCTCGGTCATCTCAGATCACCTCGCTCTCGCGCAGGCGGTCCCGCAACGCCCCGACGGCCGCGTGCAGGCGGCTCTTGACGGTGCCTTCGGGGATGTCGAGTTCGAGCGCGATGTCGCGGACCGGCAAGTCGGCGTAGAAGCGCAGGGCGAGGACCTGGCGTTGGGCCGGCGGCAGCGCGTCGAGGCCGGCCGCGATGGCCAGCGCGAGCACGCGATCCTCCGGGGACGGCTCCGGCGGGGCCGTGATCCAGCGGGCGGCGAGTCGGTCGCGCAGCCCGTCGTCGCGGCGCTGCCCGCGGTGCCAGTCGACGGCAACCCGGGAGGCGACCACGACAGCCCACGCGATCGGGTCACGGATCTCCTCCTTCCCGGCCTCCGGCCGGCTCAGCAGCCGCAGCCGCACCTCCTGGACGCCGTCGTCCACCTCGTGCGCAGGTACCCCACCCAGGGCGAGGACGGCCCGGACCCGCGCCACGCCAGAGGCGGGCAGCGGGTCGGCGGTGTCGTCCAGCACCACCGTCTCCTCTTCAGCAAGGACGGATCAGGGCGGCAATTCGTTCGCCGGGTTGAGCCGTCTCAGCAAATCATTGGGATGCTGGGCGATGTGTCTGGTTCTCAACGCGTCGCGGTGCAGATCGAGGGACGAGACCTCTCCCTGTCGAACCTGGACAAGGTTCTCTATCCGGCCGACGGGTTCACCAAGGCCGAGGTCATCGACTACTACACCCGGATCGCGCCGGTCCTGCTGCCGCACCTGCACAACCGGGCCGCGACCCGGGTCCGGTTCCCGGACGGCGTGGGCGGGCCCTCGTTCTTCGAGAAGAACGCCCCGAACCACACGCCGGACTGGGTCCGCACGGTCACGCTGCCGGCGCCGGGCAGCACCAAGGACCGCGAGGAGGTCCGCTACGTCGTCGTCGCCGACCTGCCCACGCTGGTCTGGCTGGCGAACCTGGCGGCACTCGAACTGCACGTGCACCAGTGGCAGGTGGCGGCGGACGGCTCGCCGGGTCCGGCCGACCGGCTCGTGCTGGACCTGGACCCCGGGGCGCCGGCCGCTTTGCCGGAATGCGCGCAGGTGGCGCTGCTGCGGGAGGAACTGGGCGAGCTCGGCTTGGACCCGGTGGTGAAGACCTCGGGCTCGAAGGGCCTGCAGCTCTACGTCGGGTTGAGGCCCACCCCGGTGGCCGAGGTGCATACCTGGGCGAAGGCGTTGGCTGAGCGGATGGCCGACGCCGCGCCGGACCGCATCGTGCACCGGATGGAGAAAGCGCTGCGCGGCGGGAAGGTGTTGATCGACTGGAGCCAGAACGCGGGCGCGAAGACCACCGTGGCGCCGTACTCGCTGCGGGCCCGCGAGCACCCGACCGTCTCGACCCCCGTCGATTGGGACGAGGTGGCCCAGGCGGCGGCCGGCGAGCCGCTGGCGTTCACCGCGGGTGCGGTCCTGGACCGGGTGGCCGCCCGCGGCGACCTGTTCGGGGGGTTGTTGCACGACGCGGCCGCGTTGCCCTGAGCCAAATTGCTACCGAGGAGTAAACTTCAGGCGTCCATCGACCGGCTCAACGAGGAGTTCGGGTGAGTGCCATCGACGAGACGACGCGACGAGTAGGTCGCCTGCCCCGCACCGCACGTCGTCGACAACTCCTGGACGCCGCGCTGGCCGTCTTCGTGGCGCAGGGCTACCACGCCGCCGCGATGGACGACATCGCCGAGAAGGCCGGGGTCAGCAAGCCGGTCCTGTACCAGCACTTCCCGGGCAAGCGCGACCTGTACCTGGCACTGCTGGACGAGAGCGCCGAGTCGCTGGTGAGCGCGCTGCGCACGGCGCTGGCCTCGACCACCGACAACAAGCTGCGGGTGCGGGCGACCATGGGCGCCTACTACAGCTACGTCAGCGACAAGACCGGCGCGTTCCGGTTGATCTTCGAGTCGGACCTGACCGGCGAGTCGGACGTGCGGGAACGGGTCGAGGCGGTCGGTCGGCAGTGCGCCGAGATGATCAGCCACGTCATCGCCGAGGACACCGGACTGCCCGAGCCGGAGTGCCGCCTGCTGGGCGCCGGCCTCGCGGGCGTCGCGCAGGTGACCGCCCGGGCCTGGGCCGCGGACGAGTCGACCATCACCGCCGAGGAAGCCATCGACCTGGTGTCCTCGCTCGCCTGGAGAGGCATCAAGGGAGTTCCGCTGCAGCCTTCCCACCCGTAGCCCCGCACAGCCGAGGTTCGGGCCGGATAAGGTCCGTACTCGACGGAGAGGGGAATCGGTGGAGATCAAGATCGGCGTGCAGCACTCGCCGCGGGAGCTGACGGTGGACAGCCCGAGCGAGGCCGAGGAGATCGAGGCCGCGGTGGCGGCTGCGCTGGCCGGAGACACCGCCGTGCTCACCCTGGTCGACGAGCGCGGTCGCAAGATCATCGTCGCCGCCGACAAGATCAACTACGTGGAGATCGGCGAGCCCGAAGCCCGCCGCGTGGGCTTCGGCGCGCTCTAGGAGCCTGCTGGGAAGGGCGGCGCGGCGCCCTCGTTCAATAACCCGGCGGCAGGCCGGCGAAGCACTCGAATCGGCCGCCCTCGGGGGCGGCGTAGCCGGCGGCCGCGATGGTCAGGGACGCGTAGCAGTCGTTCGCGGCCGGAAGCGTGTCCCGGTGGAACGTGACCGGTGGTGCCAGCCCGCCGAGGGTCTCGTTCTTCACCCGCCAGAGCCCGTCCAGGAGCAGTTCCCGGGTGATCGGGCCGGTGCGCGCGCTCGCCGAGACTGCCGCGACAGCCGCCTCGAACAGGCGTCCCGCGGTGAACTGGGTGATCGAGTTCTGGTCCACCGACGAGCCCGGCGCGAAGCGGTCGTAGGCCGCGCGGAAGCCCCGGGCCCCCGGGGAGTCGGTCGCCAGGAACGGGGCCGTCGCGGCGCCGAGGAACGCGCCGAGCCGGCGGATGTTCGGGTCGAGTACGGACTCCGCCGTCACGGCCAGCGCCGAGGTGGCGATCGCCGGTCGGTAACCGAGACTGATGCAGGACCGCGCGAACCGGGCGTTGCCCGATCCCTCCATCGCGACGAAGACCGCCCCGGCACCGGCGGACCGCAGGGCCTGGCACTCGGCGGTGTAGTCCGGCGAGGTGATCGAGGAGACCTTGCGCAGCACCACCTGCAGGCCGGCCACCTTCGCCATCGCCTCGAAGTTGGCGTTGATCTGGCCGCAGATCGCGGCCTCGACGCAGTAGACGAGTCCGACCTTCGTGCTGTGCGCGGCGACCGCCGCCTCCTTCATGGCGCCGGCGTAGGCCGCCAGTGGGCTGCCGCCCTGCGGGAAGAACCACCGGCTGGAGAACCAGGACGGCTCGACCAGGTCGCCGCCGACGAAGGGCACCTGGTTCTGTTCAGCAAACCGTTTCGCCGCCGCGAACGTGGTCCCGAGCCCGGCTCCGACGATCGCGATCGCCTTCTTCTCGTTCACCAGCGTCGCCAGGTTCGTCGTGACGCGGGCCGGATCGGCCGCGTCGTCCATCTGGTAGAGCCGCACCGGATGGCACTGCACGCCTCCGCGTGCGTTGACCTCGCGCAGCCAAAGGGCCAGACCGGTCCGCATGTTGAAGTCGGTGGCACCGATGATCCCCGAGCTGGGCGAGGTCTGCCCGAGTACGACAGGGGCCAGGGACTGCCGGCACGCGCCATCCCCACCGGTTGGCACGCTCGGACCGGTCGGGACCCGTGGTGCCGCGGACGCCGCGGACGACACCCGCGGAGCTGGGGCGCCGGCACGGGGACTCGCCGCGGGCGTGACGCTGGTCGACGGCCCGGCCGCGGCGGTGGCGCCCGGCGATGGGTCGGCGCTCACGCGACCCGCGTCATCCGCGGTGACCGCCGGCTGTCCTGACGGCGGGGACGTCCGGAGGGTGAGGGCGGTGCCGTCCGCCGCGGCGATCTGCTCCGGGGACATCCGCGTCCCGCAGCCACTCATCGGCAGGACGAGCGCCAGCAGCCCGGCGAGGGCCGCCGCACGCGGGCGGCTCATGCGATGCGCCCGGTCATCGGTGCCGACGTGCCTTCATCCGGTGTTGGAATGCCTCGAACCAGATGCCCTGGCACGGCCCGTAGCCGACCTGTCCCGCGTCGGTCTCCCAGCGGTAGACGCTGTCGTAGGTGAAGGCATGGGGCCAGGCGACGATCGGGGAGGCCGCGAGCGCGTGGCCCCGCATGCGCAGCACGATTCCCGCGCTGTCCTCGGCCTCGATCTCCTGCGCCAGGGGGAAGTGCAGCGTCGGATGGGTCTCGGTGACGGTGCGCTCGACGCGGCGAAGCTCGCGGATCTCGTCGCCGCGGCCGACGAAGGCGAACATCGCGTCGGGACCCTCGAAGCCGACCTGGTTGAAGTACCGGCCGTCGTCGAAGTACACGGGCGTCCACGAGATGGGCCGGTCGAAGCGACCGCGCCGGTCCTCGGTGCGGTCCTGGTTCCAGGACCGGTCCCGGATGGTGTTGCAGTCGATGGCGTACGTGCGGCCGTGCAGTGTGAGTTCCCCGACGCAGTGCATGAACTGCTCGCTGCCACCGGGGCGCAGGGCACCGGCATGGTTCTCGCCGGGGATGACCGCGGCTCGGCCCAGCAGCGGACTCAGGGCCGTCTGCTCCAGCTCGAACGCCGCCCGGCCGTCCGCGCTGCGGTAGCTGATGCGGGCCTTACGGCCGAGCTCGGTGAACTCGATGCGATACCCACGGGTCGTCGTGATGACGCTGCCGTCGACCTGCGGCCAGGGCAGCGTCATCGAGTAGTCCAGGTGCGCCATGTCGAGGACGCAGGTGTTGTCCAGCCCCTGGAAGATCTGGACGCTGCCCTGCATCAGTGGGAAGTACGGCTGGTAGCGGATGTAGCTGTAACAGCCGATGCCCGCCTCGGGGATCTGGAACCCGAAGTAGTGGGTGTGGGTCGTGTGCGGGGCGTAGCACCCCGCCTGTTCGGTGGGGTCGAGCCCGATGAGGTCGCTGATCGGCGGCTGGATGTGATGGGCCATCAGCGGTGGCCCGCCCACCCGGTTACCTCACCCGTCGGCGCCGGCAGCCCCAGGTACCCGGCGAGCATCACGCTGGGCGGGTTGGTCAGCCAGATCATCGAGTCCGGTGGGACGAGACCGGCGTCGATCATCAGGTGGCCCGCGCGCATCATGGCGAGCGCGCCGAACACCGCGGCGAGGCACTCGTAGTAGTGCAGGTGCCGCATCGGGAGCCCGGACAGCTCCTCGAACCGGGCGAGAATCGCCGTGCGGCCCGGGAAGCCGGGCGGGCTCGGTGCGCCGAAGCCCTCGCTCCAGAGCCGCAGCGCGTACAGAAAGTACGCGACGTCCAGTTCCCGACTGCCGATCGAGGCGAGCTCCCAGTCCAGCGCGCCGGTCACCGACAGGTCGTCGGCGAAGAGCATGTTGCCGATCCGGGCGTCGCCCCAGCACAACGCGAGCGCCTCGCCGGTCGGGGCATTCGCGCGCAGGTACTCCAGCCCGGCCGCGATCGTCGGGTGCGGCGTCCCGCGGTGGCCGGTCGCGTGCAGGTGGTCCAGGTGGTCGACCTGGGCGGCAACCCCGACCCGGGGCAGGCGCAGTCCCAGGGCGGACCAGTCGGCGCGGGAGACCTCGACGATCGTCGCGATCGCGTTGTCGACCAGACGGCCCTGCTGCTCGGGGGACAGCTCGAGCACCCAGCCGTCCAGCGAGTAGGGCGGATCGTCCGGTGGGACCCGCCCTTCGATGTGCTCCATCACCAGGAAGCGACCGCCCAGGACAGCTGGGTCGGCCTCGACGGCGACGACGCGCGGGGTCGGGACCGCGGTGTGCTCGAGCGCACGCATGACCGCCGCCTCGTCCTGGAGCCGATAGGCCGGGAACAGGCCGACGCCATCGGCCGGCGCGACCCGCACGACGAAGCGGCGCTGCTGTGCGGTGAACAGCGCCGTCTCGCAGGACATCCCGTTCGAGCGGGGCACCACGACATCGGCGACAACGACCTCCCCGTCGAGGTGGTCGGCCAGCCAACGCTGCAGCGCCGGACCCGCCGTGGCGGGGTCGAGTCGGTTCGTCAGTGCCACGTCGGAATGCTCCGCCGCGGCACCGCTGTGTAGTAACACCACATAACGACGGACACTAGCAGCTGTGTAGTGTCACTAGTCAATGAATGCGTCGAAGAAGAGGCCCCGCCGCACGTCCGCGGACGTGCGCGAACTGCTGCTGCGGGCGGCGCGGGACGAGTTCCTGTCCAAGGGCTACTCCGGCGCCACCACCAAGGCGATCGCGGCTCGCGCCGAGGCGTCCGAGACGGTGATCTTCAACCAGTTCTCCGACAAGGCCGGCCTGTTCGCGGCGGCGTTCGTCAGTCCGTTCGGCGAGGTGGTCGACGAGTATCTGGAGGCGCGCAACAACCCGAGCCGGTCGTCACCGCAGCAGCGCGTCGAACGATTCGTGGAGCACTTGTCGCGCCTGGCGCGGGAGTACCGCTCGATCCTGATCGCGGCGGTCGCGCACCGGGTCGACGGCAGTGCCGATCGAGACCGGGCACCGGCGCAGGACGACCTGCTCGATCAGCTTTCCGCCGAGCTCCAGAAGATCCTCGGGATCGGCGAGCTCACCGAGGTGCCCGGCTTCGGTCGCTTCGGGCCCGAGACCCGCGCCTCGGCCGCCGCCATGGTGCTGGGCATGGCCCTGCTCGACGACCTGATCTTCCCCCGCGACGCGGTCCGACCCAGCCAGAAGCGCCTGGAAGCGGAGATGTCGGCGGCGTTGCTCGATCGCCTGCGCCGGCCGGACTAGCACCTAGGCGTCGAGGCCCAGCGCGGCCATCCGATCGGTGTGCGCCTTGGTCAGCCGGTCGAGCATGGCGGCGATCTCGGTCAGGTCCATCCCCGCCCCGCCGACGACCAGCGCCGTCAGGCCCTCCCGCTCAGCGGCGATCTGCTGCGCCTGCGTGACGACCTCACCCACCAACCGGCGACCCCAGAGCGCGAGCGGCCCGGCGACCCGGCGGTCGGCGGCGATCGCGCCCCGGATCCGGTCGACCGCGAACTCCGAGTGACCGGTGTCGGCCAGCACCCGCAGCACCAGCTCACGGGTGGCGGGATCCAGGTGGATCCCGATCTCGCGGTAGAAGTCCGCCGCCAGGCCGTCGCCGACGAAGGCCTTGATCAGGCCCTCGAGCCAGTTCCCGGCCGCGGTGCGCCGGTGGAACGCCGACAGGTCCTCGACGAACGGCTCCATCGCGACGCCCGGGTCCACACCCAGTTCGGTCAGCCGCTCGCACAGCAGCCGGTGGTGGTTGAACTCGGCCACCGCCATGCTGGCCACCTCGGCCTTGTCGGCGATCGTCGGGGCCAACGCGGCGTCGTGCGCCAGGCGCTCGAAGGCCAGCAGTTCCGCGCAGGCCATGAGCCCCAGCAGGTCGATCACCGCGGCGAGATGCTGGGGATCGGCCGGCCGGGTCACGGCGCTGGGTGCACCCGGTTCCTGGGCCGTCATGGGCCGAGTTTAGGTCGTGCCGCGACAGGCGCCGGGGCCGCCGCCCGGCAACGCCGCGTATGTGCCGCGAGGTACTGGACACCCACGTCGAGACGGGCGCGAGCGGGGCCGCGCGTCACGCGGCTCATTCGTGCGACCGCGAACGGTTATGCTCCGGTTGACTATTGATGATTTCCAGCCGGCCCACGGCGCCGGCGCAGACGCCGAGAGGCGATCGATCCTGACAACTTTCCACGATCTCGGCGTGATCGCCGCGATCACCGACGCGCTTGCCGAGGTAGGCATTCGCGAGGCCTTTCCCATCCAGGAAATGACCCTGCCGATCGCGCTGACCGGCACCGACGTGATCGGGCAGGCGCGCACCGGCACCGGCAAGACCCTGGCCTTCGGCATCCCGCTCCTGCAGCGTCTGGTGGGGCCGATGGACGACGACTTCGCCGACCTGGCGGTGCCCGGCGCCCCGCAGGCGCTGGTGATCGTCCCTACCCGCGAGCTCTGCGTCCAGGTGACCGGAGATCTCGAACTGGCCGGCCGCCGCCGCGGGGTTCGGGTGGCCGCGATCTACGGCGGTCGCGCGTACGAGCCTCAGGTCGCGATGCTGAAGGCCGGGGTCGAGGTCGTGGTCGGCACCCCCGGGCGCCTGCTCGACCTGCGCAAGCAACGGCTGCTCGACCTCTCCCACGTCAAGTCCCTCGTGCTCGACGAGGCCGATGAGATGCTCGACCTGGGCTTCCTGCCCGACGTCGAGCGGCTGATCTCCGACACCCCGGCCAACCGCCAGACGATGCTGTTCTCGGCGACCATGCCGGGCCCGGTCATGTCGCTGGCCCGGCGGTACCTGCGGACCCCGACGAACATCCGGGCCGAGTCCGCCTCGGCCGAGCAAACCGTCCCGCTGACCTCGCAGTACGTGTACCGGACCCACCAACTCGACAAGATCGAGTGCCTGGCCCGGATCCTGCAGGCCGAGGGCCGCCGACTGGTGATGGTGTTTGCCCCGACCCGACGGCTGTGCCAGAACGTCGCCGACGGGTTGACCGAGAGAGGCTTCGCCGCCGCCGCCGTGCACGGCGACCTGGGGCAGGGCGCCCGCGAGCAGGCGCTGCGGGCGTTCCGCAACGGCAAGGTCGACGTGCTCGTGGCCACCGACGTCGCCGCCCGCGGCATCGACGTCGACGACGTCACCCACGTCATCAACTACGAGTGCCCCGACGACGACAAGACCTACCTGCACCGCATCGGCCGCACCGGTCGGGCCGGGCGCACCGGGGTCGCGGTCACGTTCGTCGACTGGGCCGACATGACCCGCTGGACGCTGATCGACAAGGCCCTGGGGCTCGGTCTGGGCGAACCGGCGGAGACCTACTCGACCTCGCCGCACCTGTACTCCGACCTGAACATCCCGGCCGGGGCCAAGGGCGTCCTGCCCAAGGCGGCACGGACCCGGGCCGGGCTGGACGCCGAACAGGTCGAGGACCTCGGGGAGACCGGCCGAGCGCGGTCCAAGACGCGGTCGACGCCACGATCGGACGGCGCTCGCGGCTCTGACGGCGCTCGCGGCTCGGGCGGCTCGGGCGGCAGCGAGGAGAAGCGGGCGCCGCGGCCGGTCCGCAAGCGCAGCCGCAACCGGACCCGGTCCGGTCAGCCGGTCAGCGAGGGTGCCGGTGGCGACTCCGCCGGCGCGCCGGCGGAGGCCGCATCGGACAAGCCGAGCCGGGCCCGGCGCCGCACTCGCGGCGGTTCGGCCGAGGGTGAATCCGGCGGCTGACCCAGGTCAGCGCCGGCGCGCGCTGACGCGGACCCAGGTCCGCCGCTCGCACGCCGGGCAACGCATCCACGACGGGTAGTGCCTGCGGATGATCGGCAGGTGGAAGCTCGGGATGGCTGCGGTCAGCACCTGGACGGCGGTCATGGCCGTCGTCGCCCCGCACTTGGAGCACGTCAGCACCAGCGCGCCGAACGGGATCGGCGCGGGCCCCGGCGCCGGCTGACTGAACAGGGCCCGCTTGCCCTCGGTGTCGCCCCGCGGGGCGGGCATCGGGGTTCGCCGGCGGACGGCCGGCTCACCGGACCGGGGCTTGATCCGGTCGAAGCCGCTCACCGGCGTGCCTCCGTCCACCCGCGCGAGCCTGTCACCGGCGTGCACTGGGACATTTGTTCACTCGCAAGCTCGCTCACCGGGCGTGCCTCCGTCCACCCGCGCGAGCCTGTCACCGGCGTGCACTGTGACATTTGTTCACTCGCAAGCTCGCTCACCGGGATCTCACAGGTTCCAACGCCCCGTCCTTGAGCAACCGGCTGGCGAGCTCCCGGTAGGCCTTCGCGCCTGCCGAACGAGTCGCGGTGGTGAGGATGGTCTGCCCCGCGGCCGGCGCCTCGGCGAAGCGGATCGATCGCGGGATCGCCGGCTCGAGCACCGGGATCCGGTAGCGCTGACCGATGTCCTCGAGCACCGCGCGGGCGTGCTTGGAACGGCCGTCGAACAGCGTCGGCAACACCCCGAGCACGTTGAGGTGCTTGTTGGTCACCGACCGGACGTTGTCGACGGTGTCCAGCAACTGCTTCACACCGCGGTGCGCCAGGGTCTCGCACTGCACCGGGATCAGTAGGTGGTCAGCCGCGGTCAGCGCGTTGATCGTCAACACACCCAACGCGGGCGGGGCGTCCAGGATCACGATGTCGTACTCGCTCTCCAGGTCGGCCAACGCCTTGCGCAGCACGAACTGCTGCCCGTTGCGAGTACCCAGCGATTTCTCGGCACCGACCAGGTCGATCTCGGCGGGCAGGAGGTCGGGGCCGCCCTCGATCCGCTGCACCGCGGTACGGGCAGGTACCCGACCGAGCAGGACGTCGTGGATCGACAACTCCAACTCGTCCGGGTCGAGCCCGAGGGAGAATGTGAGGCAGGCCTGCGGATCGAGGTCGACGACGACGACGCGCTTCCCGAGTTCGCCCAACGCGGTACCCAATGAGGCGACCGTCGTGGTCTTGGCGACCCCACCCTTTTGATTCGCCACAGCCAACGTGCTTGTCACAGGGACAATCATGCCCTTCCGCATGTTTCGCGACATCACCGCTTCGCCGATAACGTCGCCAGTTGTGAGTACTCCGCCACACCTGCGGCTGCCCGCCGGCGCTCGCGCCCACCTGTTGCGCACTTCGCGCGGACCGTTCGCCGTACATGAGGCACATCCGCCCCAGGGGTCTCACCCGCGGGGCACTGCTCTCCTCGTTCCCGGTTTCACCGGGTCCAAAGAGGATTTTCTCACCGTTCTCGAATCGTTGTCCGGCGCGGGCTACGAAGTGATCGCGATCGACCAGCGCGGCCAGTACGAGACACCGGGTCCGGATGACGCCGAGGCCTACAGCCTGGACGCGCTCGGCGCCGACCTGCTCGCGATCGCCGAGACGACCGGCGGCCCGGTGCATCTGGTCGGACACAGCTTCGGCGGGCTCGCGGTGCGGCAGGCCACGATCGCGGCACCCGAGGCGGTGGCCTCCGCCACGTTGCTGTGCTCAGGGCCGGGCCGGCTGAGCGGGCCCTCGGCGGACAAGCTGGAGACGTTGATCGGCGCGCTGACCATGTTCTCGGTGGCCGACATCTGGGGCGTGGTGAACGCCACCGCGGAGGCCAACGGGGAGCACGTCGGGATCGCCCCGGAGGTGCTGGAGTTTCTGGAGCGGCGGTTCAAGCAGACCACCGCCCAGAACCTCGCGACGCTCGCCGCCATCCTGCTGAGCGCCGAGGACCGGACCGCCGAACTGGCCGCGGCCGGGGTGCCGACACTGGTGCTGTGGGGCGCCACCGACGATGTGTGGTTGCCTGGTGTGCAGGCCGACATGGCCGCCCGGCTGGGCGCGGCGGGGGTGGCGATCGAGGGCGCCGGCCATTCCCCGGCGGTCGAGAACCCGGTCGGGACGGCGGCGGTGCTGATGCGGTTCTGGGCCGGCCTCCCCACTCCCGCAAAGATCGCGGCGAGCTTCGACGAAGGCCCTTGAAACTTGCCCCGGACAGGGCAACATGGTTGCGGGCAGGGTGCTACTGCGCTCGTGTTCCTCGCCGGACGATCCGATCGCCCGGCGCCGTTGCCTGTGCCGGATGTTTTTCGACACCGACGAAGGATGATTCTGCGTGGAGCTGCGCACTGCGCTGCGCGACGAACCGGGTGAGGTCAGCCGAGCCCGGCACCTGGTAGGCCACAGCCTCGACCGTTGGGGCGTGCCCGACGCCGAGGGCGTCGCGGCTCTGCTGACCAGCGAACTGGTGACCAACGCCCTGCGCTACGGCCAACAGCCGATGCGTCTGGTGGCCCGGCGGGCCGACCAGGGGGTACGCGTCGAGGTCCACGACGGCCGTCCGGGCGAGCCGCCCCGGGTGCGCAACGCGCAGCCCGAAGCCACCGGCGGCCGCGGGATGATGCTCGTCGAGGCCTTGGCCACCCGCTGGGGCTGGTCGGAGTTCGGCGGCAGCAAGCAGGTCTGGTTCGAGCTGGAGACCAGCAGCTGAGCCCGCCCGCCCCAAATTTCCCCACTTCTGCTGCCTGTCCCACCTGTCGACGCGTGCCGATACGTGGGACAGGCCCCAGAAGTCGGGGGTTATGGGGCCGTCACCAGCCGCGTTGCGAGGTCCGGCGGGTCGAGTTGTCGACGGGGGTCGGCAGCTGGCTGGCCGACAGGGCGTCGCGGCGCAGCACCTGGAGCAGCTCCTCGTAGGGGCCGACCAGGTAGGCCTGGTCCCCGGCTCGGAAGCGGGTGCCGCTGCGCGGCGGATGTTCCAGGGAGTCCGGGGCATCGGCCCGACGGATGGCGATGACCCGGGTCCGGGCCGACAGCTCCTGCATGGCCAGGCCGTCCAGCCCGCCGTCGGACGCGACCACCAGTCGGGCCATCAGGAACGGCACCCGCTCGATGTAGAACGTGTTCAGAACGTGCAGCCCGAGGGCCGCGCCGACGAACCAGGGCGCCGCGAGGGCCGAGGCCGAGCGGACGTAGGCGAACCCGAGACTCGTCTCGACGGTCTCGGCGAGCGTGGCGTCGAATACCCGTAGGACGACCGGGACGTCCTTGAACCGCTCGCCCAACTGATCGCGCACGGCCAGGCCGGTCTCGATGTTGACCAGGTCGTCGCTGGTCAGCACCGCCACTGCCTTGGCCCGGTCCAGCGCGACCGAGCGCAGCGTGGCCGGCTGGGTCGCGTCGCCAATCACAATCGGCACGCCCAGGCCACGGGCCTGGGACAGGTAGCGGTTGTCCTCGTCGCGTTCCAGGACGACGACCGTTACCCCGGCGGCCTTGAGGCCTTCCATCACCCGCACGCCGACCGACCCGAGGCCCACCACGACAACGTGCCCCCGCAACCGGCCGACGTTGCGCCGGCCGAGCGACTCGGCGATGCGACGGGACACCAGCAGGTTGGTGACCAGCGCGAACAGGACCGCAGCCAACGTGACCCCGACGATCATCAGGCCGATCGCGTAGATCCGTAGGCCCTGGGACTGCTGGGCGAAGGAGAAGTCGCCATAGCCGATCGTGCCGATGGTCTCGACGGTGAAGTAGATCGCGTCGATGACGTTCATGTGGTGGCCACCGGGCTTGCGGTATCCGGATCGCAGCACAAGGACCGAGATGAGAGTGACCACAAGCAGCAGCCCCAGCGTCACGCCCATCGCGCGGTCGGCCTCACGGGCCAGCGTGCGCATCAAACGGGACGCAGCCGCGAACACCGCCGACGCCCCGGTGGGACGCACGAGGCCGTCCTCGAACACTGCCCGCCGCGATCCGTGGCCGGCCAGCTCCTCCTCGGTTCCGATCACCGAGACCCGGTCGCCCGCCGACACCCGGTGGTCGCGCCCGGGGCACACGACCAGGGCGCCCGGCCCCGTGGCGGCGGCTTGCGTGGCTCCGTCGTGGACCACCGCGATCGGCGCGAGATTGCCGAACAGCTGCCGCAGTGTGCCGTCCGTGGTGGCGATCAACTCGGTGGCGACGAACCGGGCACCCTCGATGTCCATCAGGTGCTCACGCTGCCGCAGGCAGGTCTCCACGACCGAGGGCGCGGACAAGGTCGCCACGTCGAGCACCGTGCCCGGGCCGGTGAGGCCGCTCAACGCCCGACCCACGGCCGGGTTGGAGAGCTGGACGACCAGCCGCACGTCCGGTCGCACCCGCAGGATCAGCAGCGAGGTCTCCAGGCCGATCAGGTCGTCGTCCATCGCGCAGACAACCGCGACCGCGCCGGCCAAACCGGCGGCAACCAGAGCCGTCTGGTCGCGGGCACTGGCCGCGATCCGCGGGATCCCCCACCGCACCAGCGCCTGCTGCCGCTGCGTCTGGCCACCGTCGGCGACCACGACCACCGCCACCCCAGACAGGTGCAGCTGCTCGATCGTCCGCATCGCCACGCCACCGAGGCCGCAGACGATCACGTGCCCGGACTTGGCCCGGCAGTCGGTCAGCATGGTGGGGAGTATCCCCCGCCGGCAGCTGACCCAGTCCTCAGGAGTGCGGTGCCCGCGTGGCGCCGGCAGTCAGCCGGGTGGACAGCGCTCCGAGCGGAATCTGCAGGTCGCGGGGGGCCTCGCGCAGGTCGACGAACGTGAGGTTGTCGTGGACCAACGCCCCGGCCCCGGCCGGCCAGATGATCAGCCACAGCCACATGGCGTTGGCCTCGCCGACGTAGACCGCGCGGTCCGGCTCGCCGTCGACGCACCACAGCGCCGTCGGGTGGCCGGCCACCGTGACCTTGGCATGCGGGCCGGTGGTCGTGGACAGGCTGGGCCCCGGGTCGAGCCCGGGCATGCCCGCCCAGTGCGAGCCGAGCCCGACACCGGGCTCCTCGGCGATCACCAGCAGCTCGGAGAACCCGCCGAGCGGGTTCGGCCCGGCGCAGGCGATCAGCCCGGCGCGCGCGCCGTGCCGTTCGTCGCCGGCCCAGGTCAGCCCGGTGGCCAGCCAGCCGGCGGGTAGCGGCCAGGGCATCCAGAACGGCACCCGCGAACCCTGCACGTCCTTGGCGATCCGGTCGTGCACCGGCAGCCCGACCGGGGACACCGGATCGGTGTCCCCGTGCTCGGCGCACCGCCAGGCATTCGACCAGAGCCCCGGGGCCCGCACCGGCCCACCACATCGCGCACAGCTGTGCTGCCCCGTCATGACGGGGCGCCCGGACCGGTCACCGGGACCAGGGTCGGCGGCCTCATGCACCCGACGTTCCACGCCGCAGCCCGACTCGTCAACCCCTCCAGCAACACTCGCGCTCGACGTACCTCGCACTTGTGTCGGCGTGTCGGGCTTTCAGCGACTCCTGATGCCCCCACACGCCCGCACAGGTTGACGTTCTTAGGCTTGCGGGATGGGCGCGTTGCCGAGTGTGGTGCCGTGCGTCGGGGCGATCGTCCACGACGACGAGCACCGGCTGTTGATGATCCGGCGGGCGAACCCGCCCGCGGCGGGTCGGTGGTCGCTGCCGGGCGGACGGGTCGAGGGCGCGGAGACCGACATCGAGGCCGTGCGCCGGGAGGTCGTCGAGGAGACCGGGTTGGAGGTCACGGTCGGGATCCGGATCGGCACGGTCGTGCTGCCCGGGATCGACGGGATTTCCTACGACGTGCGCGACTACGCCTGCGCGGTGGCCGGCGGGCGGCTGCGGGCCGGCGACGACGCCACCGACGCGCGCTGGGTGCGCCGCGCGGAACTGGTCGTGCTGGACACTGCGCCCGGCCTGGTGGACACGCTCGAGCAGTGGGGGATGCTGCCCCGATGAGCCTGACCCCGCTTCCCGACATCTGCGGCCCGTCCCACGCTTCGCAACCCGCCGAAGGGTGCGACACGCCGCAGAAGTCGGAAGGGTTTCAGCCGCGCAGCTGGCGCAACCGGGGGCGGATGCCGGAGCCCAAGCGGGCGCGCCTCGCGGTCCGGGCCGCCGACCTGGCATTCGCCGACGCCATGGACGCGGCCGCCTGGGCGCCGCAGGTGCTCGACATCGGCTTCGGCTACGGGGAGTCGTTGCTGGCGCTGGCCGCGCAGGTGCCGCAGCACCGGATCCTCGGGGTCGACCCGCACGCCCCCGGCCAACTGCGGGCGATGGACCGCATCGCCGAGGCGGGCCTGGACACCGTCCGCGTCCTGCCCGCCGACGTCACGAGCCTGCTGCCCCTGCTCGCGCCCCGATCATTGATGATCGTGCAGGCGCTGCATCCGGACCCGTGGCCCAAGCGCCGGCACGCCGCCCGGCGGCTGTTCTCGCCGGCGGTGCTCACCCGCTGCCTGGAGCTGCTGGCACCCGACGGCGTGATCCACGTCGTGGTCGACGACGACACCTACGCCGCGGCACTGCGCGCCGAGCTGTCGGCCCACCCGCTGCGTCGGGTCGAGCTGCCGGCACCGCCGGAGACGAAGTACGGCCGGCGCGCGCGAGCGGCCGGCCGGACGGTGCATCAGATCGCTTACCGGAAATCGATCTGAGACTGCGTCAGACCGGGATCAGTGCCCAGTAGTCCAGATCCAGCAGGACGTCGGCCACGTATTTGGAGTCCTCGCCGCGCAGGGCCATCGACTCGTCGCGGCCACGGGTGGCAACCAGCCGCAGGCGCAACGCGCCGACCCCGGGCGCGTCGGTCTCGGACTTGTCGAGCACCTCGGACCAGGCGTAGACGGTGTCGCCGGCGAACGCCGGGGACGTGTGGGCGCCGGCGTTGATGGCGGCGATCAGTTGGGCGTTGGCCAGGCCGTTGAAGGACAGGGCGCGGGCCAGCGAGATGATGTGGCCGCCGTAGATCAGGCGCTTGCCGTCCGGGCGCGCCTCGACGTTGAAGTGCACCTTCGAGGTGTTCTGCCACAAGCGGGTGGCCAGCATGTGCTCGGCCTCGGTGAGCGTGACCCCGTCGACGTGGTCGATCTTCTCGCCGACCTCATAGTCGCCGCAGCGGTACGGCTCGCCGGCGGCGGCGAAGTCGTAGTTCGTGAAGTCCAGCCCGGCCGGAAGGATCAGTTCCTTCGCCGACAGCGCCGCGGCCAGCTCCGGCAGCACTACGGCAGGCGCGGCTGCGTTGAAGTCGCGCTTGTGCACCATCACCCAACGTGCCCAGTCCAGGGCCACCTCGCCGCGCTGATTGGTGGCCGTGGACCGGACGTACACCACGCCGCTCTTGCCGTTGGAGTTCTGCTTGAGCCCGATCACCTCCGACGTGGTGCGCAGGGTGTCGCCTGGCACGACCGGGCGGTGGAAGCGCAACTCGGCGTAGCCCAGGTTCGCCACCGCGTTCAGCGAGACGTCCGGCACCGTCTTGCCGAAGGCGATGTGGAAGGCGATCAGTTCCTCGACCGGCGCCGGGTCCAGCCCTACCGAGGCGGCGAAGGCCGCTGAGGACGGCACCGCGAAGCGCGTCGGGTACAGCGAGGTGTACAGCGCGCGGTCGCCCTCGGTCACCGTGCGCGGGGTCGCGTGCTCGAGCACCTGACCGACGCTGAAGTCCTCGAAGAAGTTGCCTGGGTTCGTCTTCGCCATGAGCGGCAATTCTGCCGGATCGCGGACGCCGGGCCGGCGGGGGCTTCGTCACGTTCCTGCGGCCCCGCACGCGACTGTTGACGAATGGGGACGCGGAGGTTCGCGGTGAATGTCCGGATTGACCCGTTCGGCGTACTTCGGTGGCGCACTGATTGCGGCCGCGCACAGGCTGTGGAGTGCAAGCGCTGCGGCGAACCTGCCGCGCCGGACCCGGAGGTGCTCGTGCCCACGATCGAATTGACCACGCCGGAGACGGACCAGCCGGTCATCCCCCGGCAGCGGACATCGGACGACCCGTCGACCCGCTCCGAGCGCCGCACGGCGCGATCGGGCCACCTGACCCGTGAGCCCTCGGCAGCCCGCGCCCTGCGCGGTGCGGCCCTGCTGCTGGTCCTGGGCCACCAACTGCTCCCCTACGACACCGCCGCGGCGGCCGGCCCGGCAGCGTTCGCGGTCGCGCTGGCCTGCCTGCGCACCGGTGCTAAGCGCACCGAGCGGCCCCGGCACAGCGCTCGCCCCCAGACCGGTTGGCAGACCAACTCGACCGGCGCCACGGTGATCATGTGGCTCGGCGTGCTCACCGTGCTCGCGGCGGGCTTCGCCCCACTGTCCTCACTCGCCGGTGGCCCGCCGGCCGGCCTCGGCGCGGTCGCGATGCTGCTGGCGGCCCGGCGGGCCTGCGTCGCATCGCTCGACGGACCGCTGGCCTCGCGCCCAGTGCAGTACGCGGGTCGGTTGGCCTTCCCGGCCTTCGGCTGGATGGCGGCCTTCGTCATCCTGCCGGCGTTCGTCGACCGCGGCCTGCCCTTCGGTGTGCGGGCCGGCCTGGCCCTGGCGGGCCTGCTGCCCGCAATGCTGACCCTGCGTCAGTTCGACGTCTGGAACCGCAACCGCAGCCCGATCCGACCCGGCGGCTCGTACGTGATCGCCACCGGCGCGGCCCTGAGCCTCGGCGGGCTGGTCCTGGCCCCGGCCGGGGCCCCGCGCCCGCTCGGCTCCGCCGCGGAACTGGTCGCCGCCGTCAGCTCCGCCCCGGCGGCGCCGACCGCACCGGCGACGGCCGATCTGCCCGGCGGTGCCGGTTGCTGGTCGGTCGCCCCGAACTGGGCCCCGGCGAACTGCAGCTTCGGTGACAAGGCCGCGGCGGTGTCGGTCGCCCTGGCCGGAGGGGCGCGCGCCGGAGCGTGGCTGCCGGCCCTGGAACTGCTCGCCGCCGGCCGGCACTGGCACATCACCTCGTTCCTCGCCCAGGATTGCGCGCTGACCGCCGCAGCCCGAGCCGGCGCCTGCGCGAACTGGGTGCACCACACCCAGAGCGCAATCGGCTCCGGCAACTACGAACTGGTGCTGCTCGACGACTCCTCGCCCACCGGCGACCACTCCGTGGCCGACGCGCTGCGCAAGTCCGGCAAGAAGGTTGTCACCGTCCCGGACGCCGGTTCGCCGGCCGACCTGCCCTGACCCGGAACCACGAAGGGGCGCCACCGCGATGGTGGCGCCCCGTCGGTCCGTCCTGGCGAGCGTGGGCCGATCAGGCGGCCGGCGGCTCGAACTTCGGGGTGCGGGCGAAGCCGGCCGCGCGGCCCTTGCCGGCCACGACCAGCGCCATCTTGCGGGAGGCCTCGTCGATCATCTCGTCGCCCAGCATGACCGCACCGCGCATGCCGCCTGCGGCCGAGCAGTAGTAGTCGTAGGCGTCGAGGATCAGCTCGGCCTGGTCGTAGTCCTCCTGGCTCGGCGAGTAGACCTCGTTCGCCGCCTCGACCTGGCCGGGGTGCAGCACCCACTTGCCGTCGAAGCCCAGGGCGGCCGAGCGACCGGCCACGCGCCGGTAGCCGGCGACGTCCTTGATCTGCAGGTACGGACCGTCGATGGCCTGCAGGTCGTTGGCACGGGCGGCCATCAGGATCCGCATGAGGATGTAGTGGTAGGCATCGCCGACGTCGTAACCCGGCGGCTGCTCGCCCACGATCAGCGACTTCATGTTGATGCTGGCCATGAAGTCCGCCGGGCCGAAGATGATCGTCTCGACGCGGGGCGAGGCCTCCGCGATCGCGTCGACGTTGATCAGGCCGCGGGCGTTCTCGATCTGCGCCTCGATGCCGATCCGGCCGACCTCGAGCCCGACGGTCTTCTCGATCTGGGTGAGCAGGGTGTCCAGCCAGATGATCTGCTCGGCCGTCTGCACCTTCGGCAGCATGATGCAGTCGAGGTTGTGTCCGGCGCCCTCGACGACCTCGATGGTGTCGCGGTAGGTCCACGAGGTGGTCAGGTCGTTGACCCGGACCACGCGGGTCTTGCCGGCCCAGTCGCCCTCGTTCAGCGCGGCGACGATGTTCTTGCGGGCCTCGGGCTTCGCCAGCGGCGCGACGGAGTCCTCGATGTCGAGGAACACCTGGTCGGCGGGCAGGCCCTGGGCCTTGCCCAACATCTTCGGGTTGCTGCCCGGTACAGCGAGGCAGGAACGACGCGGGCGCAACTTGGAGGCTTCACTCATTTGACGGGTACAACCTTCCGCGGACACGGCTGAACAGACCGCCGTAGCGTAGCCCTCACCTCCGGGTTCGGGCTGTGCCGTGGTTCACCTGCACAGTGTTAGCTGCTTCGCTCCGCGACCTCGACCCTGCCTCGAGCGGAGCGAAGACCATCCGCCGGTTCTCGGCCCGGACCACGACCAGCACCCCGGCCAGCAGCAGGACCGCGGCCGGCACGACGGTGGCCGGCGGGGTCTGGCCGAGGAACACCGCGGCGATCAGTGCGGCCCCGGGGACCTCGAGCAGGATCGCGGTGGCGACCACCGTGGCCCCGACCCGGCCCACCACCCGGTTGAACAAGGTGTGCCCGAGCAGTTGCGCGGTCACCGTGAGCGCGACCAGTCGCAGCCACGTCTGCGCGTCGTAGCCGGTCAACCGGACCCGGCCCATCAGCGCCGCGGCCAGCAGCACCAGCGCACACGTGCCGTAGCACAGCGACGTGTAGACCCCGGTGCTCACGCAGCGGCGGGCGACCTCGCCGGCCATCGTGTACGCGGCCGCCAGCATCCCGGCGAACAGCGCCATCAGGTCGCCGGTCAGCGCCCGCCCGGACACGGCCAGGTCGGCCCAGGTCACCAGCGCCACCCCGAGCATGGACAGCCCGATGCCGGCCCAGGTCAGCCGCGAGACGGACCGACCGAGCAGCCGTGTCCCGAGCGCCGTCCAGACCGGCTGGGTGCACACCAACGCGGTCGCCGAGGCCACGGTGGTGTACCGCAGGCTGGGCGTCCAGAACGCGAAGTGTGCCGCCAACAGCACCCCCGCCAGCACGATCACCGCGATCTGACGCCGCGTCAGCCCGACCAACTCGGCCCTGGTCGCACGGCGGGTGAAGATCGCCGCCGCCGTGACGCAGGCCCCGAAGGCGTTGCGCCAGAAGGCGATCGCCAGGGCGGGCGCGGCCAACGCGGTGATCATCGGACCGGACGTCGACACGGCCAGGCTGGCCAACCCGAGCACGGCCAGGTCGGCCCGCGGCCCAACTGCGCGCCCACCGACCGCGGGCGCCGCCGGCTCGATCGGGCAAGGCGCAGGATGCACCGGGCGATTATTGTTCCCCCGCTGCGCCGAGCGTTCGGAATTACGCGGTGCGGCCCGGCAGATAGCCTGACCGCGAGAATCCGCCCGGCGATCATGCGGCCACGCCGGCTCCTGCTCCGAACCCCGGGAGGTAGACCATGTCCGGTCCGACCCCCACCCGGGTTTTCGTGGCCCGGTTGGCCGGGCTGTCGGTGTTCGACCCGAACGGCGAGTCGGTCGGCCGGGTCCGCGACGCGGTCGCCACCGTGCGGACCACCGGGGAGTCCAGCCGGGTCATCGGCCTGGTGGTCGAGGTGCAGGGCCGGCGCCGGATCTTCGTGCCGATGAGCCGGGTCACCTCACTGGACCGCGGCCAGGTCATCACCACCGGGGTCGTCAACCTGCGCCGGTTCGAGCAGCGGTCCGACGAGACCCTGGTCGTCGCCGAACTGATCGACCGCAAGGTGACGCTGCTGGCCACCGGCGAGGAGGTCACCGTCGTCGACATCGGGATGGAACAGGCCCGCACCAACCGCGACTGGGTGATCTCGAAGGTCCACGTTCGCAAGAGCAGCGGCGGCATCAATCCGCTGCGCCGGCGGGGCGAGTCCCTGACGGTGGGTTGGGACGCGGTCGCCGGCCTGACCGAGGGGCAGGTTGTGCAGGGCGCGGCGAACCTGCTGGCCACCTTCGAGAAGCTGCGACCGGCCGACCTGGCCAATGTGCTGCACGAGCTGACCCCGAAACGCCGGGCCGAGGTGGCCTCCGCGCTCGACGACGACAAGCTCGCCGACGTCCTCGAGGAACTGCCCGAGGACGACCAGGTCGAGATCCTCAACCACCTGGCCGCCGATCGTGCCGCCGACGTGCTGGAGGCCATGCAGCCCGACGACGCTGCCGACCTGCTGGGTGAACTGCCCAGCCACGAGCAGGAGAAGTTCCTCGAGCTGATGGAGCCCGAGGAAGCCGAGCCGCTGCGCCGGCTCCTGTCCTACGCCGACGACACCGCGGGTGGTCTGATGACCACCGAAGCGGTGATCCTGCCGCCGAACGCGACAGTCGCCGAGGCGCTCTCCCGGATCCGGCACCGTGAGCTGACCCCGGCGATGGCCGCGCTGGTCTACGTCTGCCGGCCTCCGCTGGAGACCCCGACCGGGAAGTTCCTCGGCGTCGTGCACTTCCAACGGCTGCTGCGCGAGCCGCCGGCCGAGCTGATCACGGTGGCGATGGACCGGGAGATGAAGGCGCTGCCGCCGGAGACCCCGCTGTCCGACGTCACCAGTTTCCTGGCCACGTACAACATGGTCGCCGCACCCGTGGTCGACGCCGAACACCGCTTGATCGGCGTGATCAGCGTTGACGACGTGCTCGACCATCTGCTGCCCGAGGACTGGCGCGGACGGGAGTCCGAGGAGGGCGACGAGGACGAGGACGACGTCAATCCGGACGACACCGGCCGGATCAAGATGTACCGCCCGCTGCACAGTTCCTGACCCCCGACGGGTCCTGATCGGAGGTCCACGAATGAACGAGCTGGGTAGATGAGCACGGCGGAGTCCTCGGGGCGCCGCGGCGACTCGCTGGGCTCGCCGATCGGCCCTCGATTCCGTCGACCGCAGATCGACGCCGACACCTTCGGCGCGATCTCGGAGGACATCGCGCGGTTCTTCGGCACCGCCCGCTACTTGTTCATCCAGACCGCGCTCGTGATCGTCTGGATCAGCATCAACGTCACCTGGGCGGCGACGCGCTTCGACGCCTACCCGTTCATCCTGCTGAACCTCGCCTTCTCCACCCAGGCCGCCTATGCGGCGCCGCTGATCCTGCTGGCCCAGAACCGCCAGGCCGACCGCGACCGCGTCCAGATCGCGCGCGACCGCGAGATCGAGGAACGACAGCGGGCCACCACCGACTACCTCGCCGTCGAACTCGCCGACCTGCGCAGCGCGCAGAACGACGCGGCCACCCGCGACTACATAGACCGGGCCCTGGAACGCTTCCGAAAGGAACTGCTCACCGAACTGCGCGACATCGCAGCCCGCGACGAGGACAAGGACTGAGCGCCGCGGCCGGTCAACCGCGACCTCCGCGGCAACATACGATTCGAGGTATGGCAGCACCCGACGTCCAGGCAATCCACGCGGCCCTCGCAACCGTCGAGGACCCCGAGATCCACCGTCCGATCACCGATCTAGACATGGTCGCCGACGTATCGGTGTCCGGCGGGAACGTGGTGGTCACGGTCCGGTTGACGGTCGCGGGCTGTCCGTTGCGCGACAAGATCACCCGCGACGTGACGGCCGCGGTCAGCAAGGTGGCCGGCGTGATCGGCGTCGAGGTTCGGCTGGACGTCATGACCCCGGACCAGCGCGAGGCGCTGCAGACCAAGTTGCGCGGCGGGGCCCCGGCCAAGGAGATCCCGTTCGCCGCGCCCGGCTCGTTGACGCGGGTCTACGCGGTGGCCTCGGGCAAGGGCGGCGTCGGCAAGTCCTCGGTCACGGTGAACCTGGCCGCGGCGCTGGCCGCGTCCGGGAGGTCGGTGGGCGTGCTCGACGCGGACATCTACGGCCACTCGGTGCCGCGGATGCTCGGCTGTGCCGACCGGCCGACCCAGGTGCAGAACATGATCATGCCGCCCACCTCGCACGGGGTGCGGCTGATCTCGATCGGGATGTTCATCGAAGGGAACACCCCGGTGGTCTGGCGGGGCCCGATGCTGCACCGGGCGTTGCAGCAGTTCCTCGCCGACGTCTGGTGGGGCGACCTCGACGTGCTGCTGATGGACCTGCCGCCGGGCACCGGCGACATCGCGATCTCCGTGGCGCAGCTGGTGCCGAACGCGGAGATCCTGGTGGTGACCACCCCGCAGCAGGCCGCCGCGGAGGTCGCCGAACGGGCCGGCGCGATCGCCACCCAGACCCACCAGCACATCTTCGGCGTCATCGAGAACATGTCGTACCTGCCGTGCCCGCACTGCACGGCCGAGGGCCGCGACCACCGGCTGGAGCTGTTCGGTCGGGGAGGCGGGGCGCAGGTCGCCGAGGGCCTCAGCCGCACGCTCGGCGTCTCGATCCCGGTGCTGGGCGAGGTCCCGCTGGACCAGCGACTGCGCGAGGGCGGCGACACCGGCCAGCCGCTGGTGCTCGCCGATCCGACGGCCCCGGCCTCGCAGGTGCTGCGCGGCATCGCCGACCGGCTGGGCAGTCGCTCGCACGGGCTGGTGGGCCGTTCGCTAGGGCTCAGCCCCGTCTGAGCCGCCCGCCGGGCTGGGCGCCCTGCGGCCTCAGGTGGTCTCGGGATCGAACGGGGGGACCTCGCCGACGCCGAGCGGGACCTGGACCGGAACCGGGCGCGGCGGGTCGGCCACCGGGGCCATCGGGTTGCGGAGCGTCTCCATCTCGGAGCGCAGATCCATGTCGGAGCGCAGATCGCGGAACGGGTCGTCGTCGCCCAGGGTCTTGCGCAACAGCCCGCGCGGGGTCAGATCGGACAACTTCACGTCGGAGATCTCGGGGCCGAGCTCGCGGGTCAGGTCGTCGCGGGCGTTGTGCATGTACCCACGCATCATCTTGAGGAACTTCGCGGCGTCGGCCGCGAACTTCGGCAGCCGGTCCGGGCCGAAGAGAATGACCGCGAGGACGCCAAGGGTCAGGAACTCCCAGCCGCTGATGTCCAACACACGACGAGCCTAGTGACTACGCCCGTCAGCCGGGACGTACCAGTGAAATCGCTGCGGCGAGCGGCACTCGTACCGAGCCGGTCAGTGCCGCCGGCGGGGTGGCGGTCGGCGTCGGCGAGGCCGGGACGGTGTTGTACCCGACGTGGGCGGCGTTCGGGGCCGAGCGGGCGCGTCCGCCGGTGGCTGTGGTGCGGGAGACCTGATGCGCCCGCTGCGGGGCCGCGGCGGTGAACACCGTCGAGGCCATCGAGATCGCGGCGATCCCGGCGACGCCGGCCGCGAACAACGGGGCCGCGCCGGCCAGCCGCCGCCGCCCGACCTCGGCGACGGGCAACCGGTCCCAGGCCGTCGGGGTCGGGGGCTCGAAGGGCCCGGACATGTCGAGCAGCGAGCTCAGCAGCCCGGCCGAGGGCGCCGGGCCGCCGAGATCGCGCAGATCGACCTTGGTGCGGGACTGCTCCTTGGCGGCCGTACGGCACTGGCCGCACAACAACAGGTGCCCGGCGACCAGCTCGGCGGTCGCGGGCGGCAGTTCGCCGTCCAGGTAACCGGACAGGCGGTGTCCGAGGTGGGTCACGGTGCGGCTCCAGCGCTTACGGGGACCGGCGCGCGGTCGTCCAACGCGGCGCGCAGCCGAGCCCGGCCGCGGTGCACCCGGCTGCGCACGGTGCCCAGTTTGATGTCGAGGGTCGCCGCGATCTCCTCGTACGACAGACCTTCGATGTCGCACAGGACCACGGCCGCCCGGAACTCCGGCAGCAGTTCGTCGAGGGCGCGCTGCACGTCGGCGTCGAGGTGATGGTCCTCGTAGGCCGCCTCCGGGGTGGGTTCGGTGCCCGGGATCCGCTCGTGCGCGTCGTCGTCCAGGCCCTCGAACCGGATCTTGCGCTTGCGGCGCGCCTGGTCCAGGAACAGGTTCGTGGTTATCCGGTGCAACCAGCCCTCGAACGTGCCGGGCCGGTACCCGGACAGCGATCGGAACACCCGCACGAACACCTCCTGCGTCAGGTCCTCGGCGTCGTACCGGTCGCCGGTCAGCCGGTAGGCCAGCCGGTACACCCGGGCCGAGTGGGTCCGGACGATCTCGTCCCAGGACGGCGCAGTCCACTGTGTTTCCTGGTCGGTTTCCTGGTCGGTTTCCTGGTCGCTCGGCGCGGTCGCTCCAGGCGCCGAGGCGGCCGTGGCAGCGGCCGCCCCTACTGCCGAGATGGTGTCCACCCGTGCTCCCTCCGCCGCGATCACGCCGCTCAACCTTCCGCTCCCCGCTGTGGCACACCTGTGTGCGGCGGAGGGACGAACTGTGCGATCGCAGTCCCGAGGAGTCCAACGCCCGACGCCCCGGCCGCGTTCCCGAAGGGCCGCCGGGGTGAACCTCTAAGCTGCGGTGCAGCGAATCCCGGCAGGAGGATTTTCATGACGGTGTCCGACGTCGAATCGGCGCGGTCGGCCCTCACCGACCGGTTCATCGCCGAGGACGACGTGCTGCGCACCGCCCGCGCCCGGGCTCTCCAGCTGGGCGTCCCGGTCCCCTCACCGACGGCCGGGGCGACGCTGCGTTTCCTGGCCGCGGTTCTCGATGCGCACTCGGTGGTCGAGATAGGCACCGGCACCGGGGTCTCCGGGGTCTGGTTGCTGCGCGGGATGCGCGCCGACGGGGTGCTGACCAGTGTCGACGGCGAACCCGAGCACCAGCGCGCAGCACGGGAGACCTTCCGCGCGGCCAACGTCCCGGCCAACCGCACGCGGCTGATCGCCGGTCACGCCGCCGAGGTGCTGCCGCGGCTGACCGACTCCGGGTACGACCTGATGTGGATCAACGGCGACCCGACCTACTACGCCGAGCACCTGCGGGAAGCCCCGAGACTGCTGCGGGCCGGCGGGATCGTGGCGTTCGGCGAGGCGTTCGGCGGCGGCGCGCTGACCGACCCGGCCGTTCGCGACCCGCGCACACTGGCGCTGCGCGACCTGTCCACGGCGTTGGTGGAGAGCGACCAGTTCGCTGCGGTGTTCCTACCGATCGGCGGGGGCATTCTGGCGGCCACCAAACGCGCCCCGCGCTGATTGTCGACCTGAGTCCAGAGATTCGCTCAACCGCAGGTCAGCGGCCTGCACGAAGCCGTCGGCAGGGTGACATCTGTTCGGCGGCCACCCTCTGTTCACCTGGCTGCGGCATGATCGAGGGCATTCGGGCGAGTTCTGACGAGGTGGCGGAGTGAGCGAGCTTGCGAGCGAACCAGTGTCACAGTGCTGGCCGTCGCCCCGCCCGCGGCGCCGAATCGAGGTAAGCCGGTGAGCGTGGAGGCGGCCGGGCGAACCGGGCCGAGCGAAGAGAGTTCCACGGCCCTGCCGAACGACCGGTTCCTGGAGCGCGAGGCCAGCTGGCTGGACTTCAACATCCGCGTGCTCGACCTCGCCGAGGATCCGGCTACCCCGCTGCTGGAGCGGGCCCGCTTCCTGGCCATCTACGCCTCGAACATCGACGAGTTCTTCATGGTCCGCGTCGCCGGCTTCCGGCGCCGCATCGCCGCGGGCGTCGCGGTGACCTCGGTCAGCGGGCACCAGCCCCGGGAGATCCTGGAGGGGATCTGGGAGCGCACCCAGGCCGCCGCACTACGGGCCTCGCACTGCTTCCGCGACCACCTGCTGCCCGAGCTGGCCAAGAACGACATCGAGATCCTGCGCTGGGAGGAGCTGTCCCCGGCGGAGAAGGACGACCTGCTGATCCTGTTCCGCGACCGGGTCTTCCCGGTGCTGACCCCGTTGGCGGTCGATCCGGCGCACCCGTTCCCGTACATCTCCGGGCTGTCGCTGAACCTGGCCGTGGTGGTGCGCAACCCGTCGTCCGGGCGGGTCAACTTCGCCCGGGTCAAGGTGCCGCCGTCGCTGCCGCGATTCATCACGGTCGCGCCGCAGCGGTTCGTCCCGCTGGAGGACGTGATCGCCGCGCACCTGACCGAGCTGTTCCCGGGAATGACCGTCGAGGCGCACCACGCGTTCCGGGTGACCCGGACCGCCGACTTCGAGGTCGAGGAGGACGACGCCGAGAACCTGCTCCAAGCCATCGAGCGGGAGCTGATGCGGCGTCGGTTCGGCCCGCCGGTCCGGCTGGAGGTCGAGGAGACGATCGACCCGGTCGTGCGCGACCTGCTGGTGCGCGAGCTCGGCGTGAGTGAGAACGAGGTGTTCCCGCTGCCCGGGCCGCTGGACCTGACCGGCCTGCACGCGATCGCCGACATCGACCGCTCCGAGCTGAAGTTCCAGCCGTTCGTGCCCTCGACCCACCCGCACCTGGCCGAGGTGGAGAGCGCCAAGCCGGCCGACATCTTCGCTGCGGTGCGCCAGCGCGACGTCCTGCTGCACCACCCGTACGACTCGTTCTCCACCAGCGTGCAGGCGTTCATCGAGCAGGCCGCCGCCGACCCGAACGTACTGGCGATCAAGCAGACGCTGTATCGCACCAGCGGCGACTCCCCCATCGTCGACGCCCTGATCGACGCGGCCGAGGAGGGCAAGCAGGTCGTCGCGCTGGTCGAGCTGAAGGCCCGCTTCGACGAGCGCGCAAACATCGTCTGGGCCCGCAAGCTGGAGCAGGTCGGCTGCCACGTGGCCTACGGCCAGGTCGGCCTGAAGACCCACGCGAAGCTGGCGCTGGTGGTCCGCCAGGAGGGCGATCAGCTGCGCCGGTACTGCCACATCGGTACCGGCAACTACAACCCGCGGACCGCTCGGTCCTACGAGGACTTCGGTCTGCTGACCGCGGACCCGCTGATCGCGGAGGACGTCGCAAATCTGTTCAACGCGTTGAGCGGCTACTCCCGCGGGACGTCCTACCGGCGGCTGCTGGTCGCCCCGCACTCGGTGCGGGCCGGAATCGTCGAGCGCATCGAGGCCGAGATCGCCCACCACCGGGCCGGTCGGCGGGCGCACGTGCAGATCAAGTGCAACTCACTGGTCGACGAGGCGACCATCGACGCGCTCTACCGGGCCTCGATGGCCGGCGTCCCGGTCGACCTGTGGATCCGCGGCATCTGCGCGATCCGGCCCGGGGTCGCGGGACTGTCGGAGAACATCCGCGTCCGCAGCATCCTCGGGCGGTTCCTGGAGCACTCGCGGATCTTCGCCTTCGCCGGCGGCGGCCGCGCCGAGGTGTGGATCGGCAGCGCCGACATGATGCACCGCAACCTCGACCGCCGGGTCGAGACGCTGGTGCGGCTGGGCAGCCCGGACCACGTCGTGGAGCTCGCACAGCTGATGGCCACGGCCTTCTCCGACGAGGTCGCGGCGTGGCATCTGGGCTCGGACGGCAAGTGGACCCGCCGGCACATCGACGCCGAGGGCAACCCGTTGACCGACCTGCAGGACTACCTGATCCGGGTCAAGGCGCGGCGTCGCGCCACTCCGGCATGACCTCGGGCCCGGTCCTGCACTTCTCCTGGCGCGTGGGGCCATCAGCATGTCCGGACAGCCCTACCCGCCAGGAGAAGTCGGTGAGTTCGGGGTGGATCTGACGGCGCTGCTCCCGGCCCCGTTCGGCACGATCCAGGCCGCCGGTGGCGTGCTCTGGCGGCCGGCCGGACGGGATCGGGTCCAGGTGGCCCTGGTGCACCGGCCGCGCTACGACGACTGGTCACTGCCCAAGGGGAAGCTGACCGCCGGGGAGCACCCCGCGGCTGCGGCGGTCCGCGAGATCGTCGAGGAGACGGGGCAGCGGTGCGTGCTCGGCCGCCCGCTGCCGACCGCCGAGTACCTCGTCGAAGGCGTGCCGAAGGTCGTGCACTACTGGGCCGCGCGCGCGATCTCCGGCCGGTTCGAGCCGAACGACGAGGTCGACGCGGTCGTCTGGTTCCCACCCGAGGAGGCGCTGCGCTGGTTGACGCGCGCCGACGACGTTGCCGTGCTCGAGGGATTCCTGGCCTGCCCGGTGGCGACCCGGGCACTGATCGTACTGCGCCACGGGCACGCACTGCCGCGCAAGGCGTGGCGCGGCCCGGACCTCGACCGCCCGTTGCGGCCCGAGGGCACCGACCAGGCGAGTGCTCTGGTGCCGGTGCTGGAAGCGTTCGGGCCGACCCGGGTGCTGAGCTCGCCCGCCCGCCGATGCCAGGACACGGTCACGCCGTTGTCCGCCGCGTTGAGCCGCGGACCGGAGCTGTTGCCCGGGCTGGCCGAGGGGGTGGGCGACGCGGAGTTCGCCGCCGCCGTCGACCGGGTCCTCTGCGCGACCGGCCAGGACTCGGTGGTCGTCTGCAGCCACCGCCCGGTGCTGCCCCGGCTGCTGCGGGCGCTGGAGGCGGCCGGGCGCGGGTGCCTGCCACGCGAGCCGTTGGAGCCCGGTGAGTTCCTGATCTTCCACGCACAGGACGGCGTACTGCTCGCAGGTGAGCGCCACCAGGTGTGACAAACCGTCGGACAACGACGACCAGTTCACCCTTGCGCAACCGTTACGACTACGACCCGACCACGGGAGTGCAGTCGTGGTTCACCCGTCGTTCACCTTCGGCCTCAAGTCGATTCACCTGCGCGCCCTAACGTCGCGGCCCAGGATGCGACTGAAGCCTGCCCGGAAAGGGAACCCTGTGAAGTTTCGCCGCCACGGACGCCTGCCTGTCCTGATCGCCGCCGGCCTCACGCTGGCCGCCTGCGGTACCGACAGCAACACCGCCTCGTCGTCCGGCTCGAGCACCGGATCCAGTTCGTCGTCCACCGCCTCCTCGAGCACCCAGGGCGGCGCCACCACCGCGGGTATCACCTGCGGCACCGGCACGCTGAACGGTGAGGGATCGACGGCCCAGGCCAACGCCATCAGCCAGTGGATCTCGAACTACCAGGCCCAGTGCAAGGGCTCCACAATCAACTACAACGGCACCGGGTCCGGCGCCGGCATCAAGCAGTTCCTCGGCGGTCAGGTGGACTGGGCCGGATCCGACGCCGCGCTGAACCCCACCACCGAGGCCCCACTGGCCAAGCAGCACTGCGGTGGGAACGACGCCTGGAACCTGCCGATGGCCGTCGGCCCGATCGCGGTGTCCTACAACGTCTCCGGCCTGTCGGACGGCCTGGTCCTGGACGGTCCGACGATCGCGAAGATCTTCACCGGCAAGATCACCAAGTGGAACGACCCGGCGATCGCCGCCCTCAACTCGGGCGTCACGCTGCCGGAGAAGGACATCAAGGTCTTCTTCCGGTCGGACGACTCCGGCACCACGCAGAACTTCGAGAACTACCTGGCGGCGGCCGGCGGCGGTGCCTACACCGGCACCCCGGCCAAGCAGTTCAACGGCGGCGTCGGTGAGGGCCAGGCCAAGTCGGCCGGTGTCCAGCAGGCGATCAAGGCCACCGACGGCGGCATCGGGTACCTCGAGTACTCCTTCGCCAAGGACGGCAACCTCTCGATCGCCAAGGTGGCGACCAGCAGCGGCGGCACCCCGGTCGCGTTGTCCGCGGACAGCGCGGGCTCCGCCCTGACGGCCGCCACCCCGGTCGGCACCGGCAACGACCTGTCGATGAAGTTGGACTACGCCACCACCGCGGCGGGCGCATATCCGATCGTCCTGGTGACCTACGAGATCGTCTGCTCGAAGGGCATGGCGGCCGACAAGACCGCGCTGCTCAAGGGCTTCCTGAACTACACCGCCTCCTCGGCCGGCCAGCAGGCCATCACCAGCCTGGGCTACGGCGTCCTTCCGGCGGACCTGGCCGCGAAGGTCGCCACCGCCCTGGCCGCCATCACCAGTGGCTGATTTCGCGACGAAGGCTTTCGGCCCTGCGGGTGGCCCGGCTCCAGCCGGCACCCGTGGGGCCGTCGGCGTCACGTCCACGGGTGACCGCCTGTTCGCCGGGGCCGCAAAGGGCTCGGGGATCCTGGTCATCGCGCTGGTCGCGGCCGTCGCCGCCTTCCTGATCAAGACCGCGGCCCCGTCCCTGATCCACGACCACTCGTCGTTCCTCTACTCGCGCGACTGGGACCTCACCATCGGGGACCTGCACTTCGGGATCGCCGGGATGATCTGGACGACGGTGCTGGTCTCCACGTTCGCGATGGCGCTGGCCGTGCCGGTGGCCGTCGGGATCGCGCTGTTCCTGACCTTCTGGGTCCCGCGCCGGTTCGCCAGCCCGCTGGCGGCGATGATCGACCTGCTGGCCGCGGTGCCCTCGGTCGTCTACGGCATCTGGGGCATCTACATCCTGGCGCCGAAGCTGAACGGGTTCTCGGCCGACATCCAGAAGTGGTTCGGCTGGTTCCCGCTGTTCGGCGCCGCGGGGGTCTCCCGCGGAACCGTGTTCGTCGCGGGCGTGGTGCTGGCAATCATGATCCTGCCGATCATCACGGCGATCAGCCGTGAGGTCTTCGCCCAGGTGCCGAAGACGCAGGTGGAGGCCGCGCTGGGGCTCGGCGCCACCCGCTGGGAGATGATCCGCCTGGCGGTGCTGCCGTTCGGGCGCTCCGGTGTCGTCAGCGGCGCGATGCTCGGTCTGGGCCGGGCACTCGGCGAGACGATCGCGATCACCCTGATCCTGTCCACCCCGCCGGTGGGCTCGGCGTTCCACCCCTCGCTGTTCGCCGGCGGCGAGACCTTCGCCTCCAAGATCGCGAACAACGCGCAGGAGTTCGACTCCCCCGCGAAGACCGGCGCGTTCATCGCGGCCGGCCTGATCCTGTTCATGCTGACCTTCATCGTCAACGCGGCGGCGCGTGCCGTCGTCAATCGAAAGACGGTCAAATGAGCGAGCCTGCGAGCGAATCGATGTCACAGTGCGCGCCACATCCCAACCCGAGCGGACGATCGAAGGTACGCCGGTGAGTCAGGACCTCGCAGCGGCTCCGCCCGGCCGGGCCGCGAACGACAAGGCCCGCAGCGCCGAACTGTTCACCCCTGCGGCGGCCAGTCGCAAGATCGCCGACCAGGCCGCGACGGTTGCGGTCACCGCCGCGTTCGTGGTGGCGCTGATCCCGCTGGTCTGGGTGCTGTGGACCGTGGTGACCCGCGGGGCGAAGGCCGTGTTCGCCGCCGGCTGGTGGACCCATTCGGAGAACGGCATCACCTACCGCCAGTTCGGCGGCGGCGCCTACCACGCGATCATCGGTTCGGTCCTGCAGGTACTGGTCTGCTCGATGATCGCCGTGCCGGTGGCGCTGATGACCGCGATCTACCTGGTCGAGTACGGCAAGGGCAGCTCGCGCCTGGCGAACGCGGTCGCGTTCATGGTCGACGTGCTCACCGGCATCCCGTCGATCGTCGCGGCGCTGTTCATCTACGCCTTGGTCATCACCACGCTGGGCTTCCAGCGACAGGGTTTCGCGGTCTCGCTGGCCCTGGTGCTGCTGATGATCCCGGTGGTCGTGCGGACCACCGAGGAGATGTTGAAGCTGGTCCCGAACGACCTGCGTGAGGCGTCTCTCGCCCTCGGTGTCCCGCAGTGGAAGACGATCGTCCGGATCGTGATCCCGACGGCGCTGCCGGGGATCATCACCGGGATCATGCTCGGCATCGCCCGAGTCATCGGTGAGACCGCACCGCTGCTGATCCTGGTCGGCTACTCGAAGGCCATCAACACCAACCTGTTCCACGGCTTCCAGGGTTCGCTGCCGACGATGATCGTCAACGAGGCCACCAACTTCACGCTCCCGGCATCCGCCGACCGCGTCTGGGGAGCTGCTCTGACCCTGATCCTCATCGTGCTGGCGTTGAGCGTCGGGGCTCGTCTGGTCGCCCGCCTCACCAGCGTGAAGAAATAGGAGAGCCGCCATGTCCAAACGCATCGATCTGTCGGGCCTGTCGGTCTTCTACGGCCGCTTCCGCGCCGTCGACGACGTGAACATGCAGATGGAGCCCCGGTCGGTGACCGCGTTCATCGGCCCGTCCGGGTGCGGCAAGTCCACGTTGCTGCGCAGCCTCAACCGCATGCACGAGCTGTCCAGCGGCGGCCGGGTCGAGGGCAAGGTCCTGCTCGACGGCACCGACCTGTACGCCTCGAACATCGACCCGGTCTCGGTGCGGCGCACGATCGGCATGGTCTTCCAGCGGCCGAACCCGTTCCCGACCATGTCGATCTTCGAGAACGTCGCGTCCGGGCTGAAGCTGAACGGCGTACGCGACAAGAAGCGAGTCACCGAGACCGTCGAGAAGTCGTTGCAGGGTTCGAACCTCTGGAACGAGGTCAAGGACCGGCTGAGCAAGCCCGCCTCCGGCCTGTCCGGCGGTCAGCAGCAACGGTTGTGCATCGCCCGCGCGATCGCGGTCGAGCCGCAGGTGCTGCTGATGGACGAGCCGTGCTCGGCGCTAGACCCGATCTCCACCCTGGCGATCGAGGACCTGATCGCCGAACTCAAGCAGCGCTTCACGATCGTGATCGTCACGCACAACATGCAGCAGGCCGCCCGCGTCTCCGACGCGACGGCGTTCTTCAACATCGCCGGCACCGGCAAGCCGGGCAAGCTCATCGAGATGGACTCGACCTCGCGGATCTTCTCGACGCCGTCGGAGAAGGCCACCGAGGACTACATCTCGGGACGCTTCGGCTGAGCTTGCGAAGCCGAAGGGAAAGCACTGTGGCTGAGCTTCCGAAGCCGAAGGGCAACTGTGGCTGAGCTTGCCGAGTTTCGGACCTAGGTGGGGAAGGCCCCGGTCGCCGTTGGCGGCCGGGGCCTCGCGTTCTCAGCCGAGGCCATGCAGGGCGGCGTAACTGCCCGCGGCCACCAGGGCGGAACCCGGGATCGTCATCACCCAGCCGGCCAGGATGTTCCCGACCGTGCCCCAGCGGACCGCGTTCAGCCGCTTGGTCGCCCCGGCGCCCATCACTGAGGCGGTGATCGTGTGGGTCGTCGAGATCGGGGCGGCGTAGGCATAGGCCGTCACGTAGAGGACGGAGGAGGCGACGGTCTGCGCCGCAAAGCCGCGGGCCGGGTCGAGGTCGATGATGCCTCGACCGAGCGTGCGCATGACCCGCCAGCCGCCGGAGTACGTCCCGACGGAGACCGCCGCCGCGGATGACGCGGTGACCCAGGCCGGGATCGACGAATGCGCATCGAGGTGGTGGCTGGTCAGCAGGGTCAGGTAGATGACCCCGATCGTCTTCTGGACGTCCTGAATCCCGTGGCCCAGGGCCATCGCCGTCGCCGAGGCCGTCGAGAGGTACTTGAACATGCGGTTCAGCGGACCGGGCTTGCCGTTCCGGAAGCCCCAGAGGATCGCCAGCATCAGCAGGAACGCCGACGCGAAACCGACCAGCGGTGAGGCCATCATCGGGATCACGATCTTGTGCCAGACACCGTGCCACTCGACCCCGTTCGAGGCAGCGATGGCCGAGCCGATCAGGCCGCCGAACAGCGCGTGGGAGGACGAGGAGGGCAATCCGAAGTACCAGGTGAACAGGTTCCAGGCGATCGCGCCGATCAGGCCCGAAAGCACGATCACCAACCCGTGGTTCCCGCTCGGGGTCTCGATGATCCCCTTGCCGACGGTGGACGCGACCTTCGTCCCGAGGAAGGCGCCGATGAAGTTCATGATCGCCGCGATCACCAGAGCGATCCGGGGCGTCAGGGCTCGGGTGGAGATCGACACCGCGATCGCGTTCGCGGCGTCGTGGAAGCCGTTGGTGTAGGCGAATCCGAGTGCGACCAGCGTGACCAGGACTGCGGTCGACACTCAGCTTTCCTTCACGGCGATGCTCTCGACGGTGTTGGCGACGTTCTCGAACGCGTCGGCAGCGGCCTCGAGCTGGTCGATGACCTCCTTCAGCTTCATCACCGTCAACGCGTCGTACTCGCCGCTGTAGAGCCGGGCCAGCAGGCGCCGGTAGATCTGGTCGCCGGCGTTCTCCAGCCGGTTTATCTCGATCCAGTACTCGCGCATGTTCTTCATCGCGCGCAGTCGGGGCATCGCTTCGGCGGTGATCTCGGCGGCCCGTTCCAACACCTCGACCTGATCGGCCAGGCCGGCCGGCAGCTCGTCGATGTTGTAGAGCACGACCAGGTCGACCGCGGCGTCGATGGCGTCCATGACGTCGTCGAGGCTGGAGGCCAGGCGGTAGATGTCCTCGCGGTCGAACGGGGTCACGAACGAGGAGTTGACCTCGCGCATGATGCCGTGCGTGATCTCGTCGGTGGCGTGTTCGGTCGCCTTCATGCGCTCGTTGATCTCGGCCCGTTCCGAGGGCACCGACCCCAGAAGCTCCGTCAGCAGCTGTACGCCGACCACGAGGTTGGCCGCGGAGGCGGCGAACATCTCGTAGAACGACGTCTTGCGCGGGGTGAACCGCAGAGCCACGAGGAGCTCCCCTGCACAGGCGTTGGGACGGGGGCGATCGTACGGCCCGGCCGTACCCCGCCCGAACCGGCCCGGACCGCGCGCAACCCGGGGACACGGAACCGCGACACGCCGGGTGCCCCGCCACGGGCGGACCGTGTGACCGGAGTCACCCTCGGAAATACCTCGTATTCTCATTCATGAATTTGTCATATTCCCAGGTCAATTGCGCCGGCATTTTCAAACCTGGACTTTCACCACTTTTTCACGAAAATTCGAACGGCGTGACTGAAACGCGGGCGCCATTTTGTCCGATACCAATCTCGGAGACACAAATGTGGGCAGTTGCCGACGCGAATTGTCGTCGGGCCCCGACCGCCGCAGTCGAGCAGAACCAGGAGCCCAAGAAGTGCCGAAGCACAGTCGAATTCGAGTTCTCCCGTGGGCAGGTGCCGCGGGCGTCGCCGTGCTGGTCGCGGGCACAATCGCCGCGCAGAGCGGAACCGCCTCCGCCACGACCAACAGCGCTCCGGTGCCCGGCCCGCACCAGATGCCGGCCGCGGTGAAGGCCGCGCTGCACAAGCAGTTCGACGAACTGACCAAGCAGACCGCGCACCAGAAGACCACCGCCACGCGTCCGGGCGCGACGCGGGTCGCCAACGTCCCGGCGCAGCCCGCTGCCACCGGCAAGAAGGCCGGCTTCAGCTTCCAGGACGCCAGCTACATCCTCACCATCCGCTCGGCGGGCATCGAGTACTACGACGACATCCCGCGTGAACTCCAGCAGGACCAGGGATTCAGCTACGTCGACCTGCTGCACGACATCGGCCAGCCCCAGGGCCGGTGCGAGACCTTCGGTGCCGCCTACTGGCTCGGCCAGGAGGTCGAGGAAGGCGTGCTCGGCAAGGGCGCTGCCCCGCCCGACGCCGGTGACGTCTCCGGCGGGTACAAGAACCCGTTCGTCTCCCGCGACGTGGAGCCGAACCTGTCGGCCGGCGACAACCAGTCCAACCGCAGCCCGGGCATCCCGAACTACTTCCCGCCGGGCAAGACCGTCGTCCCGCTGTCCCCCGAAGGCCCCGGCTACAAGTGGCAGGCCAAGTGCGACGCCGACACGCACGGCAAGGGCACCGGCGACACCCTGAACGTCGGCGGCCTGGCAGCCGTCGGCAGCACCAGCGAGGGTGCGCTCGACAAGAGCACCGGCGTCTACACGGGCACCAGCCGCGCCTATTTCCTGGGCATGGAGGGAGCCACCGGTTTCGACAGCGGTTCCTCGTTCATGCAGATCACGAATGCGCCCAACGAGCCCGCGAAGATCACCTACCGGATGAGCTACTTCAACTCCGGTGACAACAAGGACAAGAGCGGAATCAGCTTCGGTGGGCAGGACATCCCGGTCTCGCAGTTCGCGGACGCCTTCAACTCCGGCGCCAAGAGCTTCGCCTCGGCGGCCTCGGCGGTCGGGCCGGCCGGCGCCGGGACGCTGACCCCGGAGGTCGGCACCTCGACCGACGGTGACCGGTACTCGATCACCATCTCCGCCGGCCACGGCAACCTCGGCTTCGCCGCCCGTAACGGCACGCTCGGCCAGAACCAGGGCATGCGGATCGGCTCGATCACGTTCCAGGGCCTGTACGGAAACGCCAACTGACGTTCCGGCAGTGCCTATGCACGTTCCGTGATTGCTCAAACACTGCAGGAGAGGGCGCGGCGCGCCAGCCGCGCCCTCTTTGGTGTTTCTGAGATGAAATGTGGCTTCTGAGACAGAATGGCTTCAAGGAGACGGTAGCGGCCACGTTCCGTTACCGATTCCTGGCGATTTATTCACCTTACGTACTGTTAGCTGCGTCACGGGAAATTCGTGACAAATCGGTGAAACGCTGCGCACGGGCAGGCCGATAGTGCGAACAGGTCCACGTCCCCACGTCTCGGATCAATTCAGGAGCCAATAAGTGCCGAACAGCATCCCCACCAGGGCTCTCCCCTGGGCGAGCGCTGCCGGTGTGGCCGTTCTGGTCGCCGGCACCATCGCCTCTCAGGTGGGCGCCGGCGCGGCTGTGGCCGCGCATCCCGCAGCACCCTCCTCCGCCTTCAGCACCAAGAACATGCCGACCTCCGTGCAGAAGGCCCTCCAGGCGCAGTTCGCGTCGATCACCAAGAACAACTCGAAGCACGTCACCCCCAAGGCTGCTCCCGCCGCGGTGACCCCGGCCAAGGCGACCAAGTCCGCCACCAAGGCAGACGGCTTCACCTTCCAGGACGCCAGCTACATCCTGACGTTGCGCTCGGCGGGCATCGAGTACATCGACGACATCCCCCGTGAGCTGCAGCAGGACCAGGGCTTCTCCTACGTCGACCTGCTGCATGACATCGGCCAGCCCCAGGGCCGGTGCGAGACCTTCGGCGGCGCCTACTGGCTCGGCCAGGAGGTCGAGGAAGGCGTGCTCGGCAAGGGCGCTGCCCCGCCCGACGCCGGCGACGTCTCCGGTGGGTACAAGAACCCGTTCGTCTCCCGCGACGTGGAGCCGAACCTCTCCGCCGGCGAGAACCAGTCCAACCGCAGCCCGGGCATCCCGAACTACTTCCCGCCCGGCAACACTGTCGTGCCGCTGAGCCCGGGCGGTCCCGGCTACAACTGGACCGCCAAGTGCGACGACGACACCCACGGCCGCGGCCAGGGTGACACGTTCAACATCGGCGGCTTCCAGGTCATCGGCAGCACCTCCAGCGCCGCCCTGGACAAGGCCACCGGCGTGTACACCGGCACCAGCCGGGCGTACTTCGCGGGCCTGGAGGGCGCCACCGTCTACGACGGCGGTTCCTCGTTCATGCAGATCACGAACTCGAACGGCAGCGACGCCAAGATCAGCTACCGGATGAGCTACTTCAACTCCGGCGACAGCACCGGCAAGAACGGCATCACGTTCGGCGGCGCCGACATCCCGGTGCAGCAGTTCGCGGACGCCTTCAACTCCGGCGCCAAGAGCTTCGGCTCGGCCGGCAGCGCGATCGGCCCGATGGGCGCCGCCACCCTCGAGCCTGAGGTCGGCACCTCCACCGACGGCGGTCGCTACTCGATCACCATCTCCGCCGGTCACGGCAACCTCGGCTTCGCCGCCCGCCAGGGCACGCTGGGCCAGAACCAGGAGATGCGGATCGGCTCGATCACGTTCCAGGGTGTGTACGGCCAGAACAACTGA
>DATASX010000011.1 GCA_036269075.1 Sporichthyaceae bacterium | reverse complement strand
CCTGTTCGTCGGTATGGCCATCGGTGCCTACTCCTCGATCTTCATCGCGACCCCGCTGGTGGCCACGCTGAAGGAGCGCGAGCCGGACATGCAGGCCCTGGCCAAGCGGGTCGCGCAGCGCCAGGCGGCGGCTCGCCGGGAGGGGTCGACCACCGCGGCGGAGACCGCGGCCGAGCAACTTGCCCCGGCCACCTCGACGTTGCGCGAAAGCGCGAGCCCGGGCGAGCGGGTCCAGCCGAAGCGCACCGGCCCTCGCGCCTCCCGCCGCGGCGAGAAGTAGGCCGGTACGGCAACCATGGGCGACTGGCGGGAGCTGATCCGCGACATCCCGGACTTCCCGGTGCCGGGGGTCGTGTTCAAGGACATCGCGCCGGTCCTGGCCGATGCGCCTGCGCTGACCTCGATGGTGGGCGAGTTCATCGAGGTCTGTCGACCGTTCCGGCCGGACGCGGTCGTCGCCGTCGAGGCCCGCGGGTTCCTGCTCGGGGCGCCGGTCGCCTTGGCCCTCGGCGTCGGCCTGGTGCCGGTCCGCAAGCCCGGGAAGCTGCCTTACCTGACCCGCAGCGTCGCGTACGCCCTGGAGTACGGCGAGGCGGTCCTGCACATGCACCTGGACGCGCTCGAGCCCGGTGCCCGGGTCCTGCTGGTCGACGACGTGCTGGCCACCGGCGGCACGCTCGAGGCCGCCGCCCGGCTCGTCCGCGACGCCGACGCCGTCCCGGTGGGCGCGGCGGTGCTGCTGGAGATCGCTGCGTTGGAGGGCCGAACTCGGCTGGCCGACCTGCCGATGCGCGTGTTGACCACCGCCTGAGCTGCCGCTGCAGGCCGTGGGTACGGCCGGTGACCAGGTGGGTAGCCGTCGCGGCCGTTAACATGAGATTGCCGAAGGGCTGCGAGGGAGGGCGATGACCGACCAGATCGTACCGGCGACTGCGGCTGAAACGGCCGCCCAGCCGACCTCCAGCGCGGCCCGCCGGGTTGCGGCGCGGCTGGCGCGCCTCGCGCTGCAGCGTTCCCCCTCGGTCAACCCGGTGCTCGAGCCGCTGTACCGCAGCGTCCGGGCCACCCACCCCAAAGCCGACCTGCGGATCATCGAGCGGGCCTACGAGACCGCCGAGGAATGCCACCGCGGCCAGTTGCGGCGCAGCGGTGACCCGTACATCACCCACCCGCTGGCCGTGGCCACGATCCTGGCCGACCTCGGCATGGAGCCGGCCACGCTTTGCGCGGCGCTGCTGCACGACACCGTGGAGGACACCGACTACACGCTGGCCACCGTCGAGGAGGACTTCGGCGCCGAGATCGCCGGCCTGGTCGACGGGGTCACCAAGCTCGACAAGGTCACCTACGGCGACGCCACCCAGGCCGAGACCGTCCGCAAGATGGTCATCGCGATGGCCCGCGACATCCGGGTGCTGGTCATCAAGCTTGCCGACCGGCTGCACAACATGCGCACGCTGCGCTACATGCCGCCTGCCAAGCAGGACAAGATCGCCAAGGAGACCCTGGAGATCTTCGCCCCGCTGGCCCACCGGCTGGGCATGAACACCGTCAAGTGGGAACTCGAGGACCTGGCGTTCGCGACCCTGTACCCGAAGATGTACGACGAGATCGTCCGGATGGTTGCCGACCGCGCGCCCAGCCGTGACGAGTACCTCTCGAAGGTCGTCGACGACGTCTCCGACGACCTGCGCGGGGCCCGGATCAAGAGCCGGGTGACCGGGCGACCCAAGCACTACTACTCGATCTACCAGAAGATGATCGTCCGCGGCCGCGAGTTCGGCGACATCTTCGACCTGGTCGGCGTCCGCATCCTGGTCGACACCGTGCGCGACTGCTACGCGACGATCGGTGTGGTCCACGCCCGCTGGAACCCGGTTCCGGGGCGGTTCAAGGACTACATCGCCAAGCCGAAGTTCAACATGTACCAGTCGCTGCACACCACAGTGATCGGGCCGGACGGCAAGCCCGTCGAGCTGCAGATCCGCACCCACGCCCAGCACCGGCGGGCCGAGTACGGCGTCGCGGCGCACTGGAAGTACAAGTCCGAACTCAACGGCGAGACCACCACCGGGCCGACCCTCACCACCGGCGACAAGGCCGCCGGTGCGGACATGCCCTGGCTGCGGCAGCTGCTGGACTGGCAGAAGGAGACCTCCGACCCGGCAGAGTTCCTCGAGTCGCTGCGGTTCGACCTGTCCGGCACCGAGGTCTACGTGTTCACCCCGGCCGGCGACGCGATCGCGTTGCCGCACCACTCCACCCCGATCGACCTCGCCTACGCCGTGCACACCGAGGTCGGCCACCGCTGCATCGGCGCCCGGGTCAACGGCCGGCTGGTGCCGTTGGAGTCGCCGCTCGCCAACGGCGACGTCGTGGAGATCCTCACCGCCAAGGGTTCCGGCCCAGGCTCCGGTCCCAGCCGCGACTGGTTGGACTTCGCGGCCAGTCCCCGCGCCCGGAACAAGATCAAGGCCTTCTTCTCCAAGGAGCGTCGTGAGGAGGCGATCGAGCGAGGCAAGGAGGAACTCGCCCGCGCGATGCGCAAGCAGGGCCTGCCGCTGCAACGGTTGCTCACCGCCGAGACGCTCACCGCGATCGCGCACGACCTGCGCCTGGTCGACATCACCGCGCTGTACGCGGCGGTGGGGGAGAAACACGTCTCGGCGCAGAGCGTAGTATCCCGGTTGCTCATCTCGCTGGGCGGCACGGACTCCACCACCGAGGACGTCGCCGAGTCGGTGTCCCCGACCCGCTCGCGGGGCAAGTTCGCGCCGCACGGCGACCCCGGGGTCACCGTCAAGGGTGCCGACGACGTCTGGGTCAAGCTCGCCCGCTGCTGCACGCCGGTCCCGGGCGACCCGATCATGGGGTTCGTCACCCGGGGCAACGGGGTCTCGGTCCACCGGACCGACTGCACGAACTCTCAATCGCTGGCCGGCCAGCCGGAGCGGGTCGTCGAGATCGAGTGGACGCCGACCGCGTCCTCGGTGTTCCTGGTCGCGATCCAGGTCGAGGCGTTGGACCGGGCGCGGTTACTGGCCGACATCACCCGGGTGCTGTCAGACCAGCACGTCAACATCCTGTCCGCGACGGTGGCCACGACCCGGGACCGCGTCGCGGTCAGCCGGTTCACCTTCGAGATGGGCGACCCGAAGCACCTGGTCCACGTGCTCAAGCACGTCCGCGCCGTGCCCGGCGTCTTCGACGCCTACCGCACCACCGGATCCGCCGCGCAGGTCGAGCCGGTCTGACCCGGCCCGGCCGGGCGGCGCGCCGGGCTCAGGACTCGCGGTTCCGGGCCAGGTCGGTCCCGTCGTGGGCGCCGCCGCCCAGGCCGTCGCAGTTCGGGTCAAGGCTGGCCCGGCAGTCGTGACCGTGGCGGTGTGCAGGCGGTGCCGACGGCGCCGGTGCGTGCAGCTTCGTGAAGGTGACGGTCGCTATGACGGGCGCGGCGACACTGCGTCGGTTGGCCTGCGCGGATCTGACCGACCGGGCGGGAGCCTTGTGGTGGGAGGTGAGCAGGACCGGTCCGACGGTCACCGTGCAGACGTTGCCGGAGACGCTGTCGCACCCGGCCCAGGAGGTGAGCACCGAACCCGGGGCCGGGGTTGCTACCAGCTGTACCTGGTGCCCGAGGGGTAGGCGTGGCTGCAGGTGGATCCGCAGTTGATCGTGCCGCCTGGTGCGGTGTCGGTCACCGTTCCGGTCCCGGTGCCGGCGGGTATGACCTGGAGCGTCACGTTCGGGATCGGCTCGAAGTCCGCGTGCACGGTGCGCGGGGCGGTGATCGTGACCGTGCACTGCTTGCCGTCGGCGGAGATGCTGTCGCAGTCTGCCTGCGGCCAGCCGCTGAAGAACGAGCCCGCCGTGGCATGTTCCTGCACGGTGACCGTGGTGCCGGAGAGGAACGCCGGCGTGCAGGTGGGCTGGCAGGTGAACGCATTCGGGGCGAGGCCGGCCACCGTCCCCGATCCGCTCAGTGCGACGGTCAGGGCCATCAGCGGTGTCTCGTAGGCACCGATGTCACAGGCGGTCTTGCGGGTCGTCCCGCGTTGGTCGAAGCCCATGTCCGCGGCCGGGCAGGTTCCCCCGGCGGAGATGGCCGGGCTGCCGGACAGGAGCGCGATGGTCTTGGTCGGGCCGCCGTTGTCGGCCAAACCCCCGAGGTGCGGGTCGGGGGTGACCACATCGTTGTTGGCGGCGGTCAATCCGCAGGTGGAATCGTCGGCCAGGTTGTGTCCGAGGTCGGTGATCAGGCCTCCGCAGTCCCTGGAGGTGAACTCCGTCTCGGTGAGGATCGTGTCGACCAGCTTCACCGACCCGCCGGAGCCTACGGACCCGACGTTTCCACCGGCGCCGCCGCCGGCGCAGGTCTCAGGGCAGACGTAGTTGCTGTCCAGGGTCGCGCTTGTGATGGGCGTAGATCCCGCCGCCGCCGCCCGCGCAGTTGCTCGAGGTCACATCAGCAGCGCGCGCCAGGCGTGCCTGCGCAAGAGCTCGGATGCCCCCGCCAGGCGGCCGCGTACTGCACTCATGGTGCTCCCCCGGGGTCGGCGCAGGATCAGCCCGTGCCGGCTGGGCCTCAGGGGTCAATTGGCGGCGAACCACCTGATCGGGACAACCGGGTTACGCCGGATAACCGGCCGATCCGGGCGAACGCGGGCAAGTCCGCCCGACCGGCGTAAAGCCTTGAACGGGTCGCTCTGACGCAGCGTCAGCTGAGCTCGGCGAGCGTCCGTTCGGCCTCGGCCAGCCACTCGCGGCGAGCTGCCGCGCCCTCCTCGGCCTCCTTGGCTCGACGGTCGTCGCCCGCCGCGCGCGCCTTCTCGCCCTTGTTCTCCAAGGTCGCGATCGAGGCCCGCAGCGCGGCCACCGTCTCCTCGGCCCGGGCCCGGGCCGGCGAGTGTCGTCCGCTCGAGACTGATGACTCCGATCCACGGATCGAGTTCTCCACCGCGGTCAGCCGCGCCTCGAGGCCGGCGCGCACGCCGGCCGGCACCGGTCCGACTGCGTTCCACCGGTCCACGATCGAGCGCAGTGCGCCCCGCGCGGACTTCGGGTCGGTCACCGGCAGCAGTCGCTCGGCCTCGGCGAGGAGTTCCTCCTTGGCCGTGACGTTGCTCGACTGCTCGGCCTCCCGTGCCCCGAGGGCGGCGTTGCGGCCGGCGAAGAAGTTGTCCTGAGCACTGCGGAAGCGCGCCCACAGCTCGTCGTCGACCTCGCGGCCGGCCCGACCGGCGGCCTTCCACTCGGCCATCATCGACCGGTACGCGGCCGCGGTCCCGGCCCAATCCGTCGAGCTCGACAGCTGCTCGGCCCGGGCGACCAGCTCCTCCTTGACCGAGCGGGACGCTGTGCGACCGGCGTTGAGCTCGTTGTAGTGGGACTTGCGCCGCTTGGCGAACAACGACCGGGCGCTGGAGAAGCGTTTCCAGAGTTCGTCGTCGGTCTTGCGGTCCAGCCGGGCGCAGGACTTCCACTCCTCGAGCAGCACCGGCAGTCGTTCGCTGCCCACCCGCCACTGGTCGGAGGCGGCGATCTCCTCGGCCTCGGCGACGATCCGGGTCTTGGTCTCCCGGGCGGCCGCGGTCGCAGCCGCTCGGGCAGCCCGCTGCTCGGCGATGTGCTCGTTGAGCAGCTGTTCGGTCGCGGCCAACGCCTCGGTCAGCGCCTCCGGCGCGCCCGGGGCAGGCAGGGCCGCGACGGCGTTGCGCAACGTCTCCAGCCGCGAGCCGGCCTCCTTGCCGCCGATCGACTTGGCCGCGACGCGCTCCAGCAGCGCCGCCAGGTCGGTGGTCAATGCCTCGGCCGGCGCTCGGTGGAACGCCATCGCCTCGGCCGGGGACACCGCCGCAGATTCACTGTGCGCGGCTTCACCGTGCGGCGATTCGGTGGGGGCCGCTTCCGCCTCCGGAGCCGCGGGCTCCGCGGGCACCGCCGGCACCTGCGCGACCTGTTCCGGCGCTTCCTGCGCCTGGGGAGCCGGGGGGCTCTCGGCTGCAGCGGTCGGTTCCGTCGGGACCGCCTCGGCCGGGGACACCGCCGCAGATTCACTGTGCGGCGATTCGCCGGGGGCCGCTTCCGCCTCCGGAGCCGCGGGCTCCGCGGGCACCTGTTCGACCTGTTCCGGCGGCTCCTGCGCCTGGGGAGCCGGGGGGCTCTCGCCTGCAGCGGTCGGTTCCGTCGGGACCGCCTCGGCGGACTCGGCAGCTTCGTCGGTCAGCGGTGGGCTCGGCTCGGCCTGCGCGTTCGGTTCGACGTTGCTCACTGCTCACCTCCCAATGAGCCGGTGGCCGCGTGGGCCGGGATCATCAAGGTGTCGGCGTACTGGTGGGGGTCGGTGTCGGTGTCGGTGTCGCGGTACTGCTCTTGCTGCCCTTGGCCGCCTTCGTCGGGGTCGGCGACGGGGTCGGGTAGCTCGTCGGCTCCGCCGTGCTGACGCCCTTGGGCGGAGTGTTGCTGATCGTCACGGTCTTGATCGTCAGTGTGATGTTCGGCTTGTCGTTCTGCTGGGTCACCGGGTTCTGTGCCGCCCCGCCGGCCGCGATCTTCTCCAGCACGTCCATGCCGGTGAGGATGTGCGCGAACGGGGTGTACGAGGGGTCGAAGTCGGACTTCTTGAACATCATGAAGAACTGGCTGCCGTTGGTGTTCGGTCCCGCGTTCGCCATCGCCACCAGGCCCTGGGTGTAGATCGCGCCGTCCAGGTTCTCGTCGGCGAACTTGTAGCCCGGCCCGCCCTTGCCCGTCCCGGTCGGGTCGCCGCACTGCAGGGTCGCGTAGGTCAGGTTCTGCTCGGAGTCGTTGAGCAGGCGGTGGCAGATCGTGTTGTCGTAGAAGTGCTGGTTGGCCAGGCTGACGAACGAGTTCACCGAGCACGGGGCCTTGGCGGCGTCCAGCTCCCACACGATCTGGCCCTCGCTGGTGTCCAGCGTCGCGTAGGCCGGGGCGGTGTTCTCGGCCACCGAGGGTGGGAACGTCGGGTGCTTCGGGTTCACCGAGTCCGGCGCGGTGCTCGGGGGCGGCGGCTGCATCACGTAGTTGCAGTTGACCTTGCCGGCCGGGGCCCCGGCCTGGTTCGCCGAGGGCGCCGGGGAGGTCGACAGGTCCTTCGGAGGCTTGGCCGGGGTGTCGTCGCCCTTGAAGTGGACGACCGCACCGGCGACACCGCCGCCGACCACGGCGAGCGCCAGCACGCCTGCGGCGGCCTGGAGCCGGACCTTGCGGGCGCGTTTGGCTGCAGCCATCCGAGCCGCGGCCTGGCGTTCCCTGCGCCGCTCCGCACTGGTCTGCTTGCCCTTGCCCGCCACGCTCGCTCCCGCTCTGGCCACCCGGGCGGAGCCCGGATGTCTCAATCGCCGGGCACGGCCCGGGTGTCGATCAGTCCGGGCCTGGGCCCGGCAGCCGCAACAGTGTATGGATTCGTCCCGCCCCGGGGTGGGACCGGCCCGCCGCCGCGCGACCGGGTCGTGACTCTCCGCCGTCTCGCGCGCCGGTAGTCTCGCGGCGTCCGTGGTGCCCGTCGGAAGGGGAAGCTCGTGCTTGTCGTCGGTTTCCCGGCTGCGGCGTTCGAAACCAACTGTTATGTGGTCGCCCCCGCCGCGGGCGAGCAGTGCGTGGTGGTCGACCCCGGCGTCGACGTGGGCGAGATGCTCGACGAGGTGTTCCGCGAGCAAGGCCTGCAACCGGTCGCGGTGCTGCTCACGCATGGCCACCTGGACCACACGTTCTCGGTCGCGCCGGTCTGCGGTGCGCTGGGTATCCCCGCCTGGATCCATCCCGGAGACCGCAAGCTGCTCGAGGACCCGATGCTCGGCGTGAGCGACCAGAGCCGGACCGCATACGGCGGGCGGCTGGAGTGGACCGAGCCGGACGACATCCGGCTGCTGACCGACGGCGCGGTGATGGAGCTGGCCGGGTTGAAGATCACCGTCGATCACGCCCCGGGACACACGCAGGGCTCGGTGATGTTCCGGCTGCCGCCCGACGACGACGTCAGGTCGCAGGTGCTGATCTCCGGCGACGTGCTGTTCGCGGGCTCGATCGGGCGCACCGACCTGCCCGGCGGCAGCCACGAACAGATGCTGAACAGCCTGGCCACCAAGATCCTGACGCTGCCCGACGGCACGTTCGTGCTCCCGGGCCACGGCGGCGCCACGACGATCGGCAACGAGCGGAACACGAACCCGTACCTGGCCGAGGCCGCACCGTTGGCCGGCCCGCGTCGCGGACTGTAGCGAAGGCGAAGGGAACAAAGTTGATCCGGTCCCACAACGGCGGGACGTTGCGAGCCGGCGACGTCGGTTCCACCGTCGTCCTCGCCGGTTGGGTCGCCCACCGGCGCGACCACGGGGGCGTGACGTTCCTCGACCTGCGTGATGCCTCCGGTGTCGTCCAGGTCGTGGTCCGCGACGAGGCCGTCGCCCACGGGCTGCGCAACGAGTACTGCCTGAAGGTGACCGGCGAGGTGGCCACCCGGCCGGCGGGCAATGCCAACCCGAACCTGCCGTCGGGGGAGATCGAGGTCATTGCCACCGAGGTGGTCGTGCTCTCGGAGGCCGCCGCGCTGCCGTTCCCGATCGATGACCATGGCGTGGGCAACGTCAGCGAGGAAGCGCGCCTGCGCTACCGCTACCTGGATCTGCGTCGCACCACGATGGCCGCGAACATGCGGCTGCGCTCGAAGGTGACCCACATCGTCCGCGAGGTCATGGAGGCCGAGGGCTTCCTCGACGTCGAGACCCCCTATCTGACCCGGTCCACCCCGGAGGGTGCGCGCGACTTCCTGGTCCCGGTGCGGCTGCAGCCGGGCCACTGGTACGCGTTGCCGCAGTCGCCGCAGCTGTTCAAGCAGTTGCTGATGGTCGCCGGGCTCGAGCGGTACTACCAGATCGCTCGCTGCTTCCGGGACGAGGACTTCCGTGCCGACCGGCAGCCGGAGTTCACCCAGCTGGACGTCGAGATGTCGTTCTGCGAGCGGGCCGATGTGGTCGCGTTGATCGAGGCGGTGCTGCGCCGGTTGTGGGGCGAGGTGCTCGGGCACGAGATTGCGGACCCGATCCCGACGATGACCTGGCACGAGGCCGAGCAGCGATTCGGCTCGGACAAGCCGGATCTGCGGTTCGGCCAGGAACTCGTCGATCTGACCGACTACTTCAAGAGCACCGAGTTCCGGGTGTTCCAGGCCGAGCACGTCGGCGCCGTCGTGATGCCGGGCGGCGCTTCCCAGACCCGTCGCGAACTGGATGGCTGGCAGGACTGGGCGAAAGCCCGTGGCGCCAAGGGCCTGGCGTATGTGACGGTGAGCGAGGACGGCACGCTCGGTGGCGTGGCGAAGAACCTTCTCGACGCCGAGCGCGACGGTCTGCTCTCCGCGGTCGGTGCCGCGCCGGGGGACTGCATCTTCCTCGGCGCCGGTGAACGTGGCGCCACGCTGCAACTGCTGGGTGCCGCGCGGCTGGAGATCGGCCGCCGGTGCGGGCTGATCGAGCCGGGGCGCTGGGAGTTCGTCTGGATCGTCGATGCCCCGATGTTCGAGCGCAACGCGCACGGGGGCTGGACCGCGGTGCATCACCCGTTCACCTCGCCGACGCCGCAGTACGTCGAAAACTTCGACCTCGAACCGGCCGCGGCGCTGTCCGACGCCTACGACATCGTGCTGAACGGCTCGGAGATCGGCGGCGGGTCGATCCGTATCCACCGCAGTGACGTGCAGCAACGGGTGTTCGACCTGATCGGGCTGTCCAAGGACCAGGCGAGTGAGCAGTTCGGCTTCCTGCTCGAGGCCTTCGCTTACGGCCCGCCGCCGCACGGCGGTATCGCACTGGGCCTGGACCGGGTGTGCGCGCTGCTGGCCGGCGCGGAGACCATCCGCGACGTGATCGCGTTCCCCAAGACGGCCTCCGGCGGCGATCCGCTGACCGGTGCGCCCTCGCCGATCACCCCGGCGCAGCGCAAGGAAGCCGGCATCGACGCCGTTCCCCAGCCCTGAGGTCCGCCCCGGCGGGCCGACCCGGCACGATCCGGTCGACCGGGGCCTGCGTGCCGCTGATGATCGTCACCGCCTGAGCGCTCTGCCGTAGGTTCGCGGGGTGAGCGAAACCCTGTTCGAGGCGACGTCGGGCCGACGTGCGCCGCTTGCGGTACGGATGCGGCCGCGCACACTGGACGAGGTCGTCGGGCAGGACCACCTGCTGACTCCGGGTTCCCCGTTGCGGCGCCTGGTCGAGGCCGGTAGCGGCAACCTGGCCGCCGCGCCGCCGTCGGTGCTGTTGTGGGGCCCGCCAGGGACCGGCAAGACCACGTTGGCGCGGATCATCGCCGGGTCCACGGGACGGAAGTTCGTCGAGCTGTCCGCGGTCAGCGCAGGCGTCAAGGACGTCCGGGACGTGCTGATCGAGGCCCGCCGCAGCACGAGCGCCGGCGGCGCCGAGACCGTGCTGTTCCTGGACGAGGTGCACCGGTTCTCCAAGGCCCAGCAGGACTCGCTGCTGCACGGCGTGGAGGACCGGATCGTCACCCTGGTCGCGGCCACGACCGAGAACCCGCATTTCTCGGTGATCTCCCCGCTGCTGTCGCGTTCGCTGTTACTGACGCTGCGTCAGATCGACGACGCGGCGGTGGGGACGCTGATCGATCGCGGGCTGGCCGACGAACGCGGGCTCGGTGGGGCAGTCGGGCTGGACGCCGCGGCACGCGAACATCTGGTCCGGGTCGCCGGCGGCGACGCGCGCCGGGCACTGACCGCCCTGGAGGCCGCAGCCGGAGCCGCGTTGGACCTCGGCGAGGCGAGCGTCTCGCTCGAGCGCGTCGAGCAGGCGGTGGCGACCGCGGCGGCCCGTTATGACCGCGACGGCGACCAGCACTACGACGTGATCTCGGCGTTCATCAAGTCGATCCGCGGCAGCGACCCGGACGCCGCGCTGCACTACCTGGCCCGGATGATCGCGGCAGGCGAGGACCCCCGGTTCATCGCCCGCCGCCTGGTGATCCTGGCCAGCGAGGACATCGGCCTGGCCGACCCGTCCGCGCTGCCCACTGCGGTCGCCGCCGCGCAGGCTGTACAGCTGATCGGGCTGCCCGAGGCCCGACTGAACCTGGCCCAGGCCACGATCGCCCTGGCGGTGGCCCCGAAGTCCAACGCGGTGATCAGCGCGATCGACGCCGCCCAGGCCGACCTGGCCGCGGGCCTGGCCGGTTCGGTGCCCGCCCACCTGCGCGACGGGCATTACCCGGGCGCGGCGAAGCTCGGGCACGGCGTCGGCTACCGGTACGCGCACGACTTTCCGCACGGTGTGGTCGAGCAGCAGTACCCGCCGGATCCGCTGGTCGGCCGCGACTACTACCGGCCCGGCGGCACCGGCGCGGAGCGCGAGATCAGCGAGCGTCTCATTCGTCTACGCCGTGCGGTCCGTGGCGAGGCGGAAGGTAGTTGAGGCCTCGGGCGATGCCGGGAATCAGCGGAACTGACGGTTAGTCAGGTAAGACAGGCGTCAGTGTCGGATCGCGCCCCGGGCGGCGACGCCCTTGAAGTAGCCCGCCGCCTCGTCCTGCATCTGTTGGTAGCCGGAGAAGTCGGCCTTGCCGTCGCAGCCGATCAGGTTGCAGCCCCCGGCGCGTTCCCCGACCCCGACGCCGGCCAATGTCCCCTCGGGGTCGACCTGCGCCCGGGCATCTGGTGAAGCCAGCTCCAAGGGTCGGTACGGACCGGGGTCGGCCCAGTGGGTGTCGGTGACCGCCCGGTCGAGCAGCCGGAACAACTCCCAGTTGAATTCGCCGTCCGCCCGGCTGCCCTCGCCGGCGAAATGGTTGTCGCGGGACGGGTATTCGCCGGAGCGTTCGATGACCATGTCCGGACCGGGGAGCACGTAGAGGTACTCGCCGCCGAGCCCGGCGAACATGTACAGGTCCCGAGGAGCGGAGGGCACCAGCCGGCGCGGCACGTACTGGCGGCTGGGCAGCGAACTCGTCCAGTAGTTGTCGCCCGCATTCGTCCACAACAGGTAGCCGTAGCCGCCGTTGACCGGGTTGGGGGAGCGGGCGTCGCGGACGAAGGCGGCGGGGAGCAACCGCTCGCCGCCCCACACGCCCTCGTTGAGCATCAGATGGGCGAAGCGCGGCATCAGTCGCGGGGACAGGAAAAGCCCGTACCAACCGGGGGTCCAGCCGGCGCGGTCGCGGGCCCAGAACCACTCGTCGCGCTCGATGCCGAGCTTGCCGAACAACTCCCGCTGCATGAACCGCTGGACGTCGCCGCCCACCGCGCGTTGCACGCAGGCCAGCAGCAGCGTCAGGCCGTGCTGCTGGTACTCGAACCAGGTACCCGGTGGGTGCACCACCTCTTGATGCAGGGCGATGCGAACCCCGTCCGTACCTGCGTTGCCGTACGTGTCACCGGACGTGGAGAAGCGCAGGCCGCCGCTCTGGGTGATCAGGTGCCGCAGCAGGATCTTGCCGTGCGCCGCGTCGGCCTCCGGGAAGTACTTGCTGACCGGGTCGGACAGCGAGAGCAGACCCAACTGGAGGGCCCGACCTACGGTCAGCGCGACCACCGTCCTGCCGGCGCTCTGCCACTGCCTGGGCAGGTCCTGGGTCAACGGATCCAGGCGGCTGGACCCGATCAGGCAGCCGTGCTGGTAGACCCGCACCGAGGCGGAGTTGCGGGTCGGCGCCCAGTCGAGGAGCCCTTGGAGCGCACCGGCCTCGACGTTCATCGCGGCGGCGTCGGCCGAGCCGAAATCCGCCGGTCCGGCCCTGAGCGCGCACGACGGCACGGAGGTGAAAAACCTCGGCGACGGGCTGATGGCGTGGTTCACCAGCCCGGCCGCGGCGGTGCGCTGTGCGGGGACGATCCAGCAGGGCGCGGTTGGCGACGGCGGCGAGAAACCGCCGGCTGTGCGGGTCGGGATTCACGCCGGCGAGCCGATCGCCGAGGAGGACGATTTCTTCGGCAGCCCGGTGGTGGTGGCGCAGCGATTGTGCGCACGAGCCGAGGGTGGCCAGATCCTGGTCTCGACGCTCGTCCAGGGCCTGGTGGGTACCCGGGTGGGCTGCGCCTTCGAACCGCTCGGCCCGCTCCTGCTCAAGGGCTTGGCAGTGCCCGTCGAGGCCTGCGCGGTCCGTTGGGTCGCCCCCGAGGTCACGCCCGCCCTGCCGCTGCCGGGGAGCGCTCGCGAACCAGGACTCGTTGTTCGTCCGTCCCGAGGCCGACATGTCCCGGCTGGAGGCGGCCTGGGCCGCCGCCCGATCCGGTCGCCGCCAACTGGTGCTGCTCGCCGGCGAGCCCGGCATCGGCAAGACGCGACGATCCGCCGAGCTCGCCCGCACCGCCCACGCGGCGGGCGCGGTCGTGCTGCACGGTCGCTGCGACGACGGCCTCGCGCTGCCCTATCAGCCGGTCGTCGAAGCCCTGGGTACCTATCTGCGTCACACTGCCGCGCCGGTGCTCGGCCGTCTCGGTGGCGAACTGACCCGGCTGGTCCCCGAGCTGGCCACCCGGCTGCCCGAACTGCCCGCCCCGATGTCGGCGGACCCGGAGACCGAGCGATACCGGCTCTTCGACGCCGTGGCCGCCTGGTTGGCCGCGCTCGCCGAGGCAACGCCGACCGTGCTCGTGGTCGAGGACATCCACTGGGCCACCCCGCCGACGCTGGCCCTGCTCACCCACCTGGTCCGCTCCGGCGAGCCCGGCCGCCTGCTGCTGGTGGTCAACTACCGGGACACCGCTCTGGACGTCACCCCGGCGTTGGCCGACGCGGTGGCCGATCTGCTGCGGCAACCCGACGTCGACCGGCTGAGCCTGACCGGCTTCGACCGCGACGGGGTGTCCGCCTACCTGCAAGCGCGGGCCGGCGGTGAGTTCGACCGGGCGGGCCCGCAGTTGGCCGAGCGGCTGCATGCCGAGACGGCAGGGGATCCTTACTACCTGAGCGAATTGCTCCGCCACCTCGGGGAAACCGGTGCCCTGACCGAGGGCGGCTGGGCGGCTGCGGCGGACGGCGGCAGCGGGGTCCCCGAGAGCGTGCGCGACGTCATCGCCAGGCGAGTGTCCCGGCTGCCGGACGCGACCCGGGACGTCCTCGCCCTCGCGGCGATCCAGGGCGACCGCTTCGATCCGACGGTGCTCGCCGAGGCGTCCGATCTTCCTACGTCGACGTGCTGGCGGCCCTCGACGCTGCCTGCGCCGCCCGGCTGGTCGCCGAGACCGACGGGCCGCCGGCGGGATATCGCTTCGTGCACGCACTGGTCCGGCACACCGTGTCCGACGGGCTCGGTGCCGCCCGACGCATGCAGTTGCATCGAGCCACCGGCGCTGCCCTGGCCGCGGTGACCGGCGACCGCTGGCGCGAGCACGCCGCCGATCTCGCCCGGCACTGGCTCGCCGCCACCCCGCCGGCCGGAGCCGGTGCCGAGGAGGTCGGCCGGACCCTGGACTACGCCCAGGAGGCCGCCGGGCCCGCCGCCGCCGCCCTGGCCTACGAGGAGGGGGCCGCGATCCTGGGCCGATCCGTGCCGTTGCTGCGACAACTCGACGACCCGGCCCGACGGGCCGAGCTGTTGGTCAGTCTCGGCGAGGCCCAGCACCACGCCGGCGAGGCCGCGCACCGCGCCACCCTGCGCGAGGCGGCCGGCCTGGCCCTCGACCTGCGCCTCGGCGTCCTCGCGGAGCGCGCCGTCCTGGCCAATCTCCGCCCGGTCAACGTGCTGCTCGTGCTGGATCCCGAGCGAGTCGCGTTGCTGGAGGCGCTCCTGGACTGCCTCGGTCCGGGGGACACCGGGGGCCGTGCGCGGGTGCTTGCCGCGCTGGCGTCCGAGCTGCATCACACGGCCGATCCGCGCCGGCACGACCTCGCCCGGGAAGCGATCACAGTGGCCCGACGCCTCGACGACCCCGTCTGCCTGGCCCGGGTACTCGCCATGGCCGGATTCTGCCTGTGGGAGCCGGAGACCCTGGCCGAGCGCGTGGCGATCGCCGGCGAGTTGAATGCGTTGGCCGAACCCCTCGGCGAGCCGGCGACGCACATCGACGCCGGTCTGGCGCTGTACTACGCCGCGGCCCAGGACGGCGATTTCGACCGGGCTCGGGCCGGGTTGGAAGCAGCCACCCGGCTGGCGGACGACCTCGGGCAACCGGCGCTGCGCCTGCGCGCCCTGCTCGGACAGCAATCGTGCGCGATGCTCGACGGGCGCTTCGCCGACTTCAAACGCCATGCCGCCGCGGCAGTGTTGTTCGGGGAGTCGTTGGGCAACCCCGATGCGATCGGCATCCTGCACATCGACGGGGCCGTCGCGCGGCTGCTGCTGGGGCGGGTCGACGAGGCGATCGAGGGGTTCGCGGCCGGCCTGTCCACCGTGGCGATGCCTACCTGCCTCGCCAACCCGTTCTTGTCCTGGGCCTACACGGAGGTGGCCGGCAGGTCGAGGCCCGCGCCCTGCTCGCTGCGATCGGCTGCCCGGCGCTGGACCAGGTCCCCCGGAACTACGTACGGCTGGGCCTGCTCACCGTCCTGGCCGGAACCGCAGGTGCGCTCGGTGATCGCGACTTGTCCGCTGCGCTGTACCCGGAGCTGCTCCCGTTCCGTAACCAGCTGGCGTTGGCCCAGGTCAGCGCGCTGGGGCCGGTCGCGCACTACCTGGGCGCGCTCGCCGCGGTACTGGGGTGGGTGCAGGAGGCCGACGCTCACTTGCGTCACGCGGCCGAACTGGCGGAGCGCACCCGGGCCCGCGGCCTGCTGGTGCGGACCCGGCTGGAGTGGGCCCGCGTGTCACTCACTCGCGGCGACAGCACAGGCGCCGCAGCACTGGCGGGGGCGGCGCAGGAGCTGGCCACCGAACTTGATGCGCCGGAACTGGCCCTGCAGGCGGCCGAGATCCGGCACCGCATAGATCACGCGCGCAGGTCGGGCACGGCGTAGCGGCGTGATCCGGAGGCAGGGCTCGCACTGCCCGCGCATGGCCCAGATCAACAGGCACTACGTCGAACTGATGGCGCGTCAGTTGTTGGTCCAGGTCGTCCGGCATGTTCAACTTGCCGAGCGCCGCCACCGCTTCGCGCTGCATTTTCTGCCCGGACAGCCACCGGAGCAGGACGTGGGTGTCGAGCAGCAGCCTCATGGCCCCGCACCGCGGAACAGCGCGGCGATCACCTCGTCGGCCGCCTCGAAGCCTGCGGCGATCTCGACCCGGCCCTCCCAGCGGGCCCGGCTGCGACGGGCAGTGCGTGGGACGGCCCCTCAGCAGGCGGACTGACGGCGGTAAGGTCACCGGAGTTCACAGGCAGACGCAGGGAAGGTGGCGCCGTGTCGGCAGGCGAGGTCGCGGGACTTGTCGTGGCCGTGGCCTGGGCCGTCCTGGTCCTGTTCCTGGCCTACGTCCTGATCGCACTGGGCGGCACACTGCGGGCGCTGACCAAGGTGGTCGCCGACATCGGCGACTCGACCGTCCCGGTGCTGCACGAGGTCACCACCACCGTGGCGACCGCGAATCTGGCCCTGGACCGCGTCGAGACGATCACCACCAACGTCTCCACGATCACCAAGAACGCCAGCGCCCTGTCCTCGATCGCGGCGGTCTCCTTCGGCGGACCGTTGGTCAAGGTCGCCTCGTTCTCCTACGGCGTGCGCCGGGCGCTGGGCGGCAAGAAGCAGCGCGAGGTCGAGAAGCGGGTCAAGGACCAGATGCGCCGGGAGAAGCGCGGCGCGCAGTCCGAGCGACGCAAGGCCAGCGCCGCGGCGCGCAAGGCGGCGAAGCGGGCCGCCAAGGCCCGACGATGAGCGAGCGCAGCGAGTTCATCAATCAGCACAGCGCCGTTTTGTTCATCGGCGTTGCGAGGAACGAGCCACGCCGATGAACCGGCTGTTCTGGGCCGCGGCGGGCGTCACCGCCGGCGTCGTGCTCACCCGCAAGCTCACCGCGGCAGCCGCGGCGTTCACCCCGGAAGGCGCGGCCGACCGGCTTGCGGGGAGCCTGGGCACCCTCGGCGAGGCGGTCCGGGAGTTCGGCGAAAACCTGCGTGAAGCGATGTGGGACCGCGAGGAAGAATTGTACGACGCCCTCGGGCTGAACGAGGTCCCGCCGGAACCCGCCGGCCGCCGCGCCCACTGACGCAGCATCAGTTCCCGATCCCGAAGGCAACCCACCATGGATTCCGCTGACATCCGCGACCGCTTCCTGCGGTTCTTCGAGCGCCACGACCACACCGTCGTGCCGTCGGCGTCGCTGATCGCCGACGACCCGACGCTGCTGCTGGTGCCCGCGGGCATGGTGCCGTTCAAGCCGTACTTCCTCGGCGAGCAGACCCCGCCGTGGCGCCGCGCCACCAGCGTGCAGAAGTGCGTGCGCACCCCGGACATCGACGAGGTCGGCAAGACCACGCGGCACGCCACGTTCTTCCAGATGGCGGGCAACTTCTCCTTCGGCGACTACTTCAAGTCGCTAGCGATCCCGCTGGCCTGGGAACTGCTGACCTCCTCGGTGGAGTCCGGCGGCTACGGCTTCGACGGCGAGCGCCTGTGGTGCACGGTCTACCAGGACGACGAGGAGGCCATCGAGATCTGGCACGAGTCGGCCGGGGTCCCGCTGGAGCGCATCCAGCGCCGGGGCCTGGCCGACAACTATTGGCACATGGGCGTCCCCGGCCCCGGCGGTCCGTGCTCGGAGATCTACTTCGACCGCGGCCCGGAGTTCGGCAAACAGGGTGGCCCGGTCGCCGACGAGGACCGCTACCTCGAGGTCTGGAACCTCGTGTTCATGCAGTCCGAGCTCTCCGCCGTGCGCACGAAGGTCGACTTCGACATCCGCGGCGACCTGCCGGCGAAGAACATCGACACCGGCATGGGCTGCGAGCGGATGGCCGCGATCCTGCAGGGCGTCGACAACATCTACGAGATCGACACGACCCGGATGATCCTGGACCGGGCCACCGAGTTGACCGGGGTGAAGTACGGCTCCGACCATCGGCGCGACGTCTCCCTGCGAGTGGTGGCCGACCACACCCGGACCGCGGCGATGCTCATCGGCGACGGCGTCACGCCCGGCAACGAGGGCCGTGGCTACGTGCTGCGGCGCATCATGCGCCGGGTCACCCGCAACATGCGGCTGCTGGGTGGGCCCGAGGAGACCATGCATGCGCTGATCTCCGCGGCCATCGAGGCCATGGCCCCGCAGTACCCGGAACTGCGCGAGCAGGCCTCCCGGATCCACACCGTGGCCGATGCCGAGGAGGCCTCGTTCCTGCGTACTCTGCGGGCCGGCACGGCGATCCTGGACACCGCGGTCACCGAGACGAAGCGAGCCGGCGCCACCGTGCTGTCCGGGGACCGGGCGTTCACCCTGCACGACACCTACGGCTTCCCGATCGACCTGACCCTGGAGATGGCCGCCGAGCAGGGCATCGAGGTCGACCGGGTGGAGTTCCGTCGGCTCATGGACGAGCAGCGGGCCAAGGGCAAGGCCGACGCCAAGGCGAAGAAGACCGGACACGTCGACGTCACCACGTATCGCGACGCACTGGCGGCGGCGGGCAAGCCGGTCGAGTTCCTCGGCTACACCGACCTGGTGTCCGAGTCGACCGTGCTCGGGCTGATCGCCGGCGGCGCGCCGGTGCCGGTCGTCTCCGAGGGCGACGACGTCGAGGTCGTGCTCAACCGCACGCCGTTCTACGCCGAGGGCGGCGGGCAGTTGGCCGACTCCGGGCTGATCGTCAGCTCCACCGGGGCGCGGTTGGCCGTTCGCGACGTCCAGACCCCGGTACCCGGCTTGGTGGTACACCGGGCCACGGTCGTGGTCGGACAGTTGACCGTTGGCGAACAGGTGCGGGCCGAGGTCGACGTGGCCCGCCGGGCGGCCGTCTCCCGCTCGCACACCGCGACGCACCTGGTGCACCGGGGCCTGCGCGAGGCGCTGGGCGAGACCGCGGCCCAGGCCGGCTCGGAGAACGCCGCGGGCCGCTTCCGGTTCGACTTCTCCTCGCCCGGTGCCGTGCCCGCCTCGGTTCTGGACGACGTCGAGGCCCGGGTGAACGCCGTCCTGATCGAGGACCACCCGGTCATCGCCGAGCTGATGTCGCAGGAAGAGGCCAAGCGCTCCGGGGCGATCGCGATGTTCGGCGAGAAGTACGGAGACACCGTCCGGGTCGTGTCGGTCGGCGACTACTCGCGAGAGCTGTGCGGTGGCACGCACGTCGCCCGATCCGGTCAGCTGGGCCTGATCAAGCTGCTCGGCGAGTCCTCGATCGGTGCCGGCGTGCGCCGCGTCGAGGCATTGGTCGGCGTCGACGCGTACCACTTCCTGGCGCGGGAGCATGCGCTGGTCTCGCAGCTGTCGGACACGATCAAGGCGCGGCCGGAGGAACTGCCCGAGCGCATCGCCGGAATCCTGGCCAAGCTCAAGGAGACCGAGAAGGAACTCGCCGATCTGAGGGTGGGTCAGGTCCTTGCCGCCGCAGGTCAGTTGGCCGCCGGCGCCGAGGACGTCGGTGGGGTCGCCTGGGTCGGCGCGACGCTGCCCGAGGGCACGAAGGGCGACGATCTGCGGGCGCTGGCTCTTGACGTCCGAAGCCGGATCGCGGCCGACCGACCAGCGGTGGTGGCCACGATCGCCGAGGCCGGTGGGCGCCCAGCGATCGTGATCGCGACCAACGAGGCGGCCCGCGGCCGTGGGTTGAAGGCCGGCGCGTTGGTCAAGGTCGCCGCCGGGGTGCTCGGCGGTGGGGGTGGCGGCAAGGACGACTGCGCCCAGGGCGGCGGCACCGACCCGACCCGCATCGCCGAGGCGCTGACCGCCGTGGCCGCGGCGGTGTCCGCCGCGTCGTGACGCCCCCCAACCTCGCCACTTCTGCTGCCTGTCCCACGTATCGGTGGCCCTCGATAGGTGGGACAGGCAGCAGAAGTCGGGGGTTGGGGTGAGGTCGGGGGTGCGGGTTGGGCTCGATCTGGGCACGGTGCGGATCGGGGTGGCGGCCAGCGACGCCACCGGGGTGCTGGCCGTGCCGGTGGAGACCGTGCCGCGGGACGCCAAGGCGTTCGACCGCATCGCGGTGCTGCTCGCCGAGCGGGAGGCCGTCGAGGTCGTGGTCGGATTGCCCCGCTCCCTATCCGGCGGCGACGGCCCGGCGGCCACCACGGCTCGGGCCTGGGCGGCAGAATTGGCCACCCGGGTCGCCCCGGTGCTCGTCCGCCTGGTGGACGAACGCCTGAGCACCGCCACGGCCGCGCGGGACCTGCGGGCGGCCGGAATGTCCGGCCGCAAGGCGCGTGGGGTGGTCGACCAGGCCGCGGCAGTGGTCTTCCTGCAGGCCGCGCTCGACACCGAGCGATCCACCGGGAGCCCGCCCGGGGAAGCCGTGCCGGTGGGGTGATCGGACATATGGTTGAGCGTGTGACCGCGAAGCGAATGGGCATGCCGTGAGTGATTCCGCGTCCGGAACCGCCGTGCTGCCCGGACCGGACGGCGGACGCCGGGGCCCTCGGCGGCGGTCGAAGCGGCGCGCGCTGATCGCGGTGCTCGTCGCGGGGCTGGTCGTGATCGTGATCGGCGTCGCCTCGACGGTCGGCTTCACCCGCCTCGTGCACCACTTCACCCGCAGCACCGCGGACTACGCAGACCCGATCGGCGCCGAGCAGGAGGTGACGATCACGGCGGGTGAATCGCTCCGGGGGATCGGCGCGGCGCTGGCGACCGCCGGCGTGGTCAAGTCCGAGGGCGCGTTCGTCGACGCGGCCGGCGCGAACCCCAAGTCGGCGCAGGTCCACCCGGGGACCTTCAAGCTGGCCAAGCACATGCCCGCGAAGGAGGCGCTGTCCCGCCTGCTCGACCCGAGCTACCAGGTGCTCTCGCACGTCGTCATCCCCGAGGGCCGGACCAGCGCGGAGATCATCGCGGCGTTGTCGGCCGCCACCGGGGTCAGCGTCGCCCAGTTCACCACGGCGATGGAGAATCCGAGCAGCTACAACCTGCCGTCCTGGGACATCAACCCGGACGGGCACAAGTCCGAAGGCTTCCTGTTCCCTGCCACCTACGACTTCCAGCCCGGTGCCGGCGCCACCACCATCCTGCAGTCGCTGACGAAGGCGTTCGGCTTCGCCGCCGCCGCGACCGGCCTGAACACCACAGCCGGTCCGCAGAATCTGACGCCGTTTCAGGTGCTGACGGTGGCGAGCCTGGTGCAGGCCGAGGCCAAGCGGGCCGAGGACATGCCCAAGATCGCGGAGGTCATCTACAACCGGTTGAAGGCCGGGATGAAGCTGGAGCTCGACACCACCGTGATCTACGCCAACGGCGGGCAGCACGCGCTGACGACCACCGCGGCGCAGCGCGCCCTGAACTCCCCGTACAACACCTATGTCGCCAAGGGTCTGCCACCCGGCCCGATCGATTCGCCGGGCGAGGCCGCGATCAAGGCCGCGCTGGCTCCGGCCACCGGCTCGTACCTGTACTTCGTCGCGGTGAACCCGCAGACCGGCGAGACGCTGTTCGCGAACACCGCCGCCGAGCACGCCGCGAACGTCGCGCAGTTCCAGGCCTGGATGCGCGCCCACCCGAACTATTCATGACGCCCCGTCAGGCGGCGGTTCTCGGTTGCCCGGTGCGGCATTCGCTGTCCCCGGTTCTGCACGCCGCGGCGTACCGGGTACTGGGCATGGACTGGTCCTACGGCGCTCACGAGGTCGACGAGCCCGGCCTCGCGGGCTTCCTGGCCAGCCTCGACAGCTCCTGGGCCGGACTCTCGTTGACGATGCCGCTCAAGCGTGTCGCGGTCGGCCTGTGCACCGAGCTGGGCGAGACCGCCGCGCTGGTCGGGGCGGTCAACACGATCACGTTCTTCCCGGCCGGGCTTCGCGGCGACAACACGGATGTGCCGGGCATGGTCAACGCGTTGGCCGAGGTGGGGGTGGAACGTGAGTCGGCTGCCGCGGTGCTCGGTGGTGGTGCCACGGCCGCGTCCACGGTGGCCGCCCTGGCGCGCATCGGGGTCACGGACGTCGACCTGTTCGCGCGTTCGCCCGAGCGCGCGCAGCCGGTCCGGGCCCTGGCACGGCGACTCGGCGTCGATCTGGTCGTGCGGCCCTGGGACACCGCCGCCGGGGGTCTGAGCCGGCCGTTGGTGATCGCGACGACGCCGGGCGGGGCCGCCGACGCCTTGGCCGAGCAGGTCCGACCGCCGTGCGGCGTGCTGTTCGACGTCGCCTACGACCCGTGGCCGACGCCGTTGGGCGCCGCGTGGCAGGCTGCCGGCGGACCGGTGCTCAGCGGGCTGGACCTACTGGTGCACCAGGCCGTGATTCAGGTCGAGTTGATGACCGGCCGGACCGACCTGGGCGGGCAGCTGGTACCTGCCATGCGCAACGCTGGGTTCGCCGCGCTGGCCGCCCGCCACCGCAACTGAGCCGAGTCAGGTCACCGCGACGATCCGGGCCTCGGTCAGCCGGCCGTCATCGAGGCGCAGTAGGCCGATGGTGCCGCGCGGCTGGCGGCGCCGGTCGGTCGGCGATCCCGGGTTGAACAGCCGAACCCCGGCCTCGGCGACGTCCATCGGGATGTGCGAGTGCCCGAACACCACCAGGTGGGCGTCCGGGAAACGGCGCCGCATCCGGGCAGCCCGGCCGGTCGAGGCTCCGGAGTCGTGGATCATCGCGACCCGCACGCCTGCGAGTTCCAGGCTCAGGGTCTCCGGCACGCCGCGGGCCACCAGGTCGGGCCCGTCGTTGTTGCCCAGGACGGCCCGCACCGGCGCGAACTGCGCCAACTCGTCGAGCACGTCCGCGGTGCACACGTCGCCGGCGTGCAGGATCAAATCGACGTCGGTCAGGTGCGCCGCCACCGCGGGCGGACACGATCGCCACCGCCGCGGGGCGTGGGTGTCGGACAGGACGGCGACGCGCACGCCGACATCATCACCGGTGCCGGTCAGCCGCCGCGGCGCGGCGTCGAGACCTGGGTTGCCGCAGATCGTCCGGAATGCGAACCCCAGACCGCCGCACGGTGAATGCCGGTCGAATCAGGTGGGCCGGATCTGTCGGCTCGGACAGGCCTTCTGCATGCTTCACCCAGACGGGCAGCGCTGATCAGGAGGCCGGATGATCCGGAAGGAACCCGACGCCACCGGCGTCGGCGTTTGGGTGACGTTCGTGGCCCCGGAGTTCCTCCAGGCACCGGTGGCGTCCGTGGTCGGCGACTTCAACGGGTGGGACCCGCACGCGACCCCGTTCCAGGACGACAACGGCGAACGTTCCGCGCGGGTGCATCTGCCGGCGGGCGCCTACCGTTTCCGCTACCTGACCGGCGACGGCGAGTGGTTCGACGATCCCGACTCCGACAACTGGGCTCCCAACGACCACGGTGGCGCGGACGGGGTGCTGGAGATCGCGGCGGCGCCGCTGGGCCCGGACTGGGCGCCGGCCGTGGAAGCCGAGCCCGACGTGGCCGGCGAACTGTCCGTGCTCGCCCAGTTGCCCGCCGCACGACTGAACGTCTGACGCTTGACCTGTCCGACCCGAGTCGTACCCCGGCCCGCCGTCCCCGGTTGGTCGGGTGGCCGCCCAGGCCCGGTTGGCTCTGTCCGAATCGGCCGGGGCGTCGGCGGGCACCGGCCGTAAACGATCCAGGAGAGGGAACATGCCCGAGACGCGAACCCACAGCCACGCCCGACTGGTCCTGCCGGCCCAGTTGGCCGACCTCCCGGACGCGCTCGGCCAGCACCCGGACGACCTGCACGTGGAGTACGACGAGGACGGCGAACCCCTGCTGCTCTGCCGGGACGGCAGCGTCGTGGACACCTGGCGGGAGGGCTACCCCTACGCCGAGCGGATGAGCCGGCACCAGTACGAGCACAGCAAGCGGCTGCTGCAGATCGAGTTGCTCAAGCTCCAGTCGTGGATCAAGCAGTCGGGTCGTCGGTTGGTGATCGCCTTCGAGGGCCGCGACGCGGCGGGCAAAGGCGGCACGATCAAGCGGTTCACGGAGCACCTGAACCCGCGCGGGGCCCGGGTCGTGGCGCTGGAGAAGCCCACCGAGCGCGAGCGCACGCAGTGGTACTTCCAGCGCTACATCCACCACTTTCCGGCGGCCGGGGAGATCGTGCTGTTCGACCGATCCTGGTACAACCGCGCGGGCGTCGAACGCGTCATGGGCTTCGCCGGCCCGGAGGAGTACCAGGAGTTCATGCGGCAGGTCCCGGAGCTGGAACTCATGTGGATCCGGTCGGGGATCGACGTGGTGAAGTTCTGGTTCTCGGTCTCCCGCAACGAGCAGCGGACCCGGTTCCTGATCCGGCAGATCGACCCGGTCCGGCAGTGGAAGCTCTCGCCGATGGACCTGGCCTCGCTGGACAAGTGGGACGTGTACACGGACGCGAAGCAGGCGATCTTCCTGCACACCGACACCGCCGAGGCCCCGTGGACGGTCGTCAAGAGCAACGACAAGCGTCGCGCCCGGGTGGAGGCGATGCGCCACGTGCTGTCCCGCTTCGACTACCCGGACAAGGATCTGGTGATCGTCGGCGAGCCGGACCCGCGCATCATCGGGCGCGGCCACGAGGTGCCCGAGGCCGAGGAGGAGCACGACGGGTCGCTGCACCACCTGGTGGTGCCCTCCGGCCGGAGCTGAACGTCCCGACCTCCCACGGCACCTGGATTGTTTCCGACAGCCGACTGATTTCGCACAGCCGGCTCCGCAGGCACGGGTCGGAAGGTCTCTGAGACACCGTCACCGCTGAGGTCGGAGTGCGGTTTCACTCGTCCGCGCCGTTGTCCCCGAAGTGCGAAGGCTGGAACGCAGCAGCGTTCCGGAAGTAATCACGGCGAAATTGCGGCCGGCTTGACTTCCGTCATGTCGATCGATGGTTCGCATCACACCGTGGTCGTGGTCGGCGGCGGTCAGGCCGGTCTGGCGATGAGCGCCGCCCTGCTCCGCCGTGGGATCGACCATCTGGTGCTGGAACGCCACCGGGTCGCTCACGAGTGGAGCACTCGACGCTGGGACACATTCTGCCTGGTGACGCCGAACTGGCAATGCGACCTGCCGGATTTTCCCTACCCGGGCGACGATCCGCACGGCTTCATGGTGCGCGACCAGATCGTCGACTACCTCAGCGGTTACGCCGATTCACTGGGGCCCCGGGTGCGTGAGGGCGTCTCGGTGAGCCGGTTGCGGCGGCACGGCGACGACGGCTTCGAGCTGTGCACCTCGGCCGGGACGTTGACCGCCGACCAGGTCGTCGTGGCAACCGGGCCGTACCAGGTGCCACGGGTACCGCGCGCTGCCGAACGCCTGGCCGGTTCGGTGATGTCGCTGCACTCCAGCCAGTACCGCAACCCGGACCTGCTGCCGGACGGCGAGGTTCTGGTCGTCGGGACCGGCCAGTCCGGCTGCCAGATCGCCGAGGACCTGCATCTGAGTGGGCGTCAGGTTCACCTGGCGACCGGCACCGCGCCCCGGGTGGCACGGCGCTACCGCGGCCGCGACGTCGTCGACTGGCTGGCGGACATGGGCTACTACGCCAAGACGATCGAGGAGTTCGACGACGCGGACGCCATCCGGTTCCGGGTGAACCACTACGTGACCGGCCGCGACGGCGGACGAGACATCGACCTGCGCGCCTTCGCCCGCGAGGGGATGCGGCTCTACGGACGGCTGCAGGACATCGAGCCCGCCGGCCCGAAGGGTGGCCCGACGGCCACGTTCGGCACCGAGCTGCGCTCGAACCTCGACCACGCGGACTCGGTCTCCGAGTCGATCAAGGACTCGATCGACGCCTGGATCGCCGCGCGCGGCCTGGGCGTCGCCCCGGAGGCGCGGTACGTCCCGGTCTGGCAGCCGGACGACGACATCGCGGAGGTGGACCTGGAGGCCACGGGAATCTCCTCGGTCATCTGGAGCACCGGCTTCGGCCGCGACGACCGCTGGATCGAGGTGGCCGTGTTCGACGGACGTGGCTATCCGGCGCATCGGCGCGGGGTGACCAGTTGCCCGGGGCTCTACTTCCTCGGTCTGCCCTGGCAGTGGACCTGGGGCTCCGGTCGGTTCTGCGGGGTGGGTGAGGACGCCCTGCACCTCGCGACGCGGATCGAGGAGATGAAGCACAGCGGCGTCGGCACCGCCGTTCGGTGGATCACCGGTCCGCCCACGCGGTTCGCCGCGGACGCCGACGAGGACTGGGTCGCGCCGCGGACGGTGGCCTGAATGACCTCTGTCGTCGGTGCGCCGGGGTCGGGGCTGCGCGATGCGCACCGGCACCTGGGCGTGCTCCCGGCCTACCCGTTCTACGGCGGGCCGCCGGTCAACCCGGACACCACCGCCCGGGCCACGATCGCCGACCTGGTCGCGGACCTGGACTTCCAGGGCGTCGAGCGGGCGCTGGTCATGCCCAACTACGGCGTACCGGATGCCGCGCTGGCCTTCTCGTTCAACCCGTTGGTGCTGGAGGCGGCCGCCGCCGACGACCGGGTGCGCGCGGCCCTGTGGGTCTCGCCCAAGCCGGACGACGCGGAGATGACCGCGAAAACCCTTACCAACGCCGGGGAACTCGGGGTGCGGGCCCTGAAGATGAGCTTCCTGCTCGGCGGAGCACCGGACGACCCGGCCTGCCGACCCGGGTTGGACGCGATCTTCGACGTCGCCCGCGCGCACGGCCTGGTGGTCCACGTGCACACCTCGCCTGGTGCGGCCTCGGACATCGACCGGGTCGGTGCGTTGGTCGAACGCTACGCCGACGCCGTCGACCTGCACCTGGTGCACTTCGGCGGCGGCATGAGCGGCCACATCAAACTGGTGGGCTCCCGGTTCTTCGACTGGATCGACGCCGGGAAACGGGTCTACACCGACATGTCCTGGGCGATCGGCTTCGCGCCCCGCTGGTTGGCGGCCGAGATCGACCGCCGGGGCATCGGCGCCGACCGGGTCCTGTTCGCCAGCGACCAACCCTGGGGCGACCTGGAGGGCGAGTATGCCCGGCTGCGGGCCGCCGTGGGCGACGGCGAGTTGGCCCGGGCCGTGTTCCGCGACAACTTCGACCGCCTCTACTCCTGAGGCTGGGTCAGAAACCGACTATCGGAAGGAATCGCACGATGACATTGACCGACACCGAGAAGATCAGCCTCGACGAGATCCCGCACCCCGCGCTGCAGGAGGGGTCGAGTATCTACGGTTCGACCAAGGTCTTCCCGGACTACCAGGCCGAGAACGGCGAGACGTACTTCACCCTGGTGCACGGGATCGCGCACGAGTCCTCGGTCAGTTTCGTGGCGATCCTGCAGGCCACCCGCGCGCAACGGAAGGGCTTCGAGTCCGCGATCTACTTCTACGGTCCCGGTTCGCTGAACTGCCTGGCCACGCGTGGGTTCCCGACCACCGGCAACTCCGCGTTCCCCGGTGAGCACAACATCAACGACTCGCTGAAGACGTTCATCTCCGAGGGCGGCAAGGTCTACTGCTGCCGTTTCGGGCTGTCGCTGCACGGCGCCCGCGAGGAGGACCTCATCGAGGGCGTGATCCCCACGCACCCGTTGGACGTCCAGGATGCGCTGATCCACTACGCCCGCAAGGGCGCGATCATCAACTCCACCTACATGTTCTGACGATGAGGACCGTGAGCGTTGGCACCGAGCTGGAGATTCGGGCGAGGCTTGCCGTGGAGGGGGTCGACGGCGCGGTGCCCGTACGTCGGGGCGCCGGTGCCGGCCCGGCCGACGACGGCCACTTCACCATCGCCGGTGCCAACGCCGCGGTGCCGCGCAACCCGAACAGTCCTTACCTGCTGCACGACGGAGAGGTCCTGGAGCGCACGGGCAGCGGGTTGCGAAGTCTGGGCCTGAGCCTGGAACCGGTGCGCCGGCCCAAGTTCTACGACCTGGCCACCGCGGACGGGATCCCGTACCGCAAGATCGCCCTGCTGCACGGCCGGGACGTGCTGGCCACCACCGTCGTGCAGACCTGCATCCGCTACGCCGAGGACCAACGCTGCCGGTTCTGCGCCATCGAGGAGTCGCTGCGGACGCAGGCGACGATCGCCGCCAAGACGCCGGCGCAGCTGGCCGAGGTGGCGCAGGCTGCCGTGCGGTTGGACGGCATCAAGCAGATGGTCATGACCACCGGGACCACCGCCGGCCCGGATCGCGGGGCGCGCAACCTGGTCCGCTGCGTCCGCGCGGTTCTGGAGGCCGTGCCGGGACTGCCGATCCAGGTGCAGATCGAGCCTCCGGGTGATCTCGGCGTGCTGACCGAACTGAAGGACGCCGGCGCAACCTCGATCGGCATCCACGTCGAGTCGCTGGACGACGGCGTTCGGGCCCGGTGGATGCCCGGCAAGGGCTCGGTCCCGATGGCCGAGTACGAGGCGGCGTGGACGGAGGCCGTGCGGGTCTTCGGCCGCAACCGGGTGTCGACCTATCTGTTGGTCGGACTGGGTGAGGATCCCGAGGAGATGGTCGCCGGTGCGGCGCGCCTGATCGAACTCGGCGTCTACCCCTTCGTCGTCCCGCTGCGCCCGATGGCCGGGACGTTGGCGCACGCCGACGGGGCTCGGGCGCCGACCGCGGAACTCCTCGCCCGGGTCACCGCCGCGGTCGCGGAGCTCCTGCGGTCTGCCGGGATGACCGGTGCTGACCAGCAGGCCGGTTGCGCGGCCTGCGGGGCCTGTTCAGTGCTGTCGACGGCGGGAGCCTGATCATGTACCGCGTCACCTTCCGGGACTCCTCCGTCGAGTGCGACGGACGGGTGATCGCCGGGGCGCCTGCCCCGCGCCGTCGGCCGGGCCCGACCTGGACGCTCGAACGGGCCCGCGACCGGGCCGATGTGACGGCCTATCACCTGCTGCGCCGCGCGGTTTTCGTCGACCGGCAAAGGCTGTTCGAGCGCGACGACATCGATGATGTCGACCTCGACCCACGCACGGTCGTCCTGCTGGCCCGAGCCGACGACGGCGAAGTGCTCGGCGGGGTCCGACTCGGGCCGGTCACCCCGGACGTCGATCTGGGGTGGTGGCACGGCGGCCGGTTGGTCGCGCGGCCGGGTGGGCCGGTCGGTGTCGGGGCCGATCTGGTCAAGGCGGCCTGCCGGCACGCCGCGGCCGTCGGGGTCCTGCGCTTCGAGGCCGATGTGCAGATCCAGAACCAGCGCTTCTTCCAGCGCCTGGGCTGGCAGGTCGTGCCGGCGGCCGGGCCGCTGCGGCCGGGCCACGCCCGGATGCGCCACCGCGACGACCGGATCGCCGCGTTGGCGCGGGCGACCAAAGCCCCGCTCGGCGCGCTGCTGGCCGCGATCCGCCCCGGCGGAGCGGGCTTCCTCGGCGACGACGGGGCACCGGTTCCAGGCAGTGACCTGGTCGCGGCCTGCGACGCGATCCTGCCCACGATGGTCGAGCGCGACCCGCAGTGGGCCGGTTGGTGCTCGGTCCTGGTCAACCTCAACGACCTCGCCGCGATGGGCGCGGCTCCGGTCGGCCTGCTCGACGCCCTCGGTGCTCCGGACGCCGCCACAGCCGCGGCGGTGCTCTCCGGGCTGCGTGCGGCGTCCGACCGGTACGGCGTCCCGGTGCTCGGCGGGCACACGACCCTGGGGGTCCCGGGTTCGTTGGCCGTGACCGCCCTGGGCCGTGCCGAGCGGCCGGTTCCCGGCGGTGGCGGTCAGCCGGGTCATCGGGTGTGCCTCACCGTCGACACGGCCGGCAGTTGGCGCCCCGGCTACGTGGGCCGGCAGTGGGACTCGACCAGTGGCCGCTCGCGGCCGCAACTGCAGGCCATGCTCGGTTCGGTCGCGGCCGCGGCACCGGCGGCCGCCAAGGACGTCTCGATGGCCGGTCTGGTCGGCACCCTGGGAATGCTCGCCGAGGCCTCCGGCGTCGCCGCGGTGCTCGACGTGGCGAACGTCCCACGGCCGGCCGCGGCAAGCGTCGGGGACTGGTTCACCTGCTTCCCCGGCTTCGGCATGTTGACCACCGACGAACCCCGCCGACCGATGCCGGACGCAGGCCCGGCGAAGTCCACCGAGGTCGGACACCTGACCGCCGGCTCCGGCGTCCAGTTGCGTTGGCCCGACGGGGAATGCACCGTCGCGATCGAGTCCGGCGTGACCGGGCTGGGACCGTCCGGCGGCACCGGCCAGATGGGGAGCCCGTCGTGGCCGAGCTGACGATCGCGGCCGTGGCCGAGAACTTCGACCGCGACCTGGAAGCCTGCCTGCGACGGATCGAAGGCCTGGTCGAGGCGGCCCGGTCGCGGCGCGTGCAACTGCTCGCGTTGCCCGAGGCTGCGTTGGGTGGCTACCTCGCCGACCTGGGCGGCAGCCAGCCCCCGCCGCCGGCGTTCACGTTGGACGACCCGACGATCCGGCGCATCGTGGAGCTGGCCGGGGACATGGTGGTGACGTTCGGCTTCTGCGAGGCCGCCGGCGCGGCCCATTACAACAGCGCCGCCGCGGTTTGCGGCGACGGAGTGCTCGCCGTGCATCGCAAGGTTCACCAACCGTTGCGCGAGGACGCCACCTACGCCCGGGGCGAGAACTTCGCCGCGTTCGACACCCCGATCGGGCGCATGGGCATGATGATCTGCTACGACAAGGCATTCCCGGAGTCCGCGCGGACCCTGGCCCTGGACGGAGCCGAGATCATCGTGTGCATGTCCGCCTGGCCCGCCGCCAGCACCAACCCGGCACCGCGTGTCGAGGACGACCGATGGAAGCACCGGTTCGACATCTTCGACCAGGCTCGCGCGCTGGAGAACCAGGTCGTATGGGTCTCGGCCAACCAGGCCGGTGAGTTCGGTCGGCTGCGGTTCGTGGGCAACGCCAAGATCGTCGACCCGGGTGGTGAGGTCCTGGCCGAGACCGGCGTCGAGGCCGGCACGGCGGTCGCCACGATCGACGTCACCGAGGCGGTCACCGCCGCCCGGCGGGCGATGGGACATCTGCGAGACCGGCGTCCCGAGGCGTACTCGCTGCCCGTCGAGCGGCCCGTGGTGTGGGCCTGATCGGGATAGCCGCGGTCGCCGCCGCATTCGGCCGCGACCTGGACGCCGCCCTGGCGCGGATCACCACGATCGTCGAGCACGCCCGCGGCGCGGGCGCCGACCTCGTGGTGCTGCCCGACGCCGCGCTCGGTGGCTACCTCGGCGATCTGGCCGACCCGGATCCCGATTCGGTGCCGCCGGCCCTGGAGCCCGACCACCCGGTGCTGGCCGAGGTGGCGCGGCTGGCCGGACCGACGGTGGTCTGCGTCGGTTACTGCGAGGCGGCCGGCGGCCTGCGCTGGAACAGCGCGATCTGCGTGTCCGGCGACGGGGTGCTCGGTCGGCACCGCAAGGTGCACCTGCCGGCGGGGGAGAGCGCCGTCTACTCGGCCGGGGAGGGATTCGCCGCCTTCGACACCCCGATCGGCCGGATGGGGATGCTGATCGACTACGACAAGACCTTCCCGGAGTCGGCGCGAGCGCTGGCTCTGGACGGAGCTGACCTGATCGCATGTCTGTCCGCGTGGCCGACCAGCATCACCAATCGGGCGCCACGGATGTCGGAGGACCGGCAGTCGCAACTGTTCGACCTCTACGACCGTTCCCGCGCCGCCGAGAACCAGATCGTTCTCGCGTCGGCCAATCAGACCGGGGCGATGGGCCGGATGCGGTTCCTCGGCCAGGCCAAGGTGGTCTCGCCGGCGGGCGAGATCCTTGCTCGGACCTGGGGCAAGGCCGGACTGGCACTGGCTCAGGTGGACGTGGCCACCTCCGTCGAACAGGCGCGGCGGATGTTGAACCATCTCAAGGAGCGGCGCCCCGCCGCGTACCGGAACGACTCGTGAGCCCTGCGCCGGCGGTCGCGCGACTGTCCATCGCCCTGCTCACCTACTCCACCCGGCCCCGCGGTGGTGTCGTGCACACGCTGGCGTTGGCCGAGGCGCTGGCGCGGGCCGGGCAGGACGTGACGGTGTGGACCCTGGCTCGCGGAGGCGACAGCGGGTTCTTCCGACCGGTCCACCCTGCGGTCGAGGTGCGGCTGGTGCCAGTTGCGGACCTCGACGGTGAGCCGCTCGGGACGCGCGTCCGGCGATCCATAGAGGCGTTGGCCACGGCCTTCCGGGACGGCTACGACGTTGTGCACGCCCAGGACTGCATAACGGCCAACGCGGTCGTCGAGTGCATCCGGACCGTGCACCACCTGGACCACTTCACCACGCCCGAGTTGGTGGAATGCCACGAACGGGCGATCACTCGACCCAAGGCGCATGTGTGCGTCTCGCAGTCGGTGGCCGACGAATTGGCCGAAGGCTGGGGGATCGCGGCCGTCGTGATCCCGAACGGGGTCGACGCGGAGCGCTTCGCCCGAGCCGGCGCACCTGGTCCGGCGGCACTCGCGATCCGCGAGGCCTGGCGTCGCAGGCTCGGCCGCTACGTGCTGACGGTGGGTGGAATCGAGCCCCGCAAGGGTTCGATCGAACTGCTCGAGGCAATGGCCCTGCTGCGGCGGGTCAGACCGGGGCTACGACTGGTCATCGCGGGCGGGGAGACGCTCTTCGACTATCGCGACTATCGGGCAGGCTGGGAAGCTCGGGCCAAGGAGCTGGGGCTGGACCCGATCGTGCTTGGCCCGGTTGCCGATCAGGAGTTGCCCGGTCTCGTGGCCGCCGCGGAGGCCTTCGCGTTTCCCTCCGCCAAAGAGGGATTCGGGATGGCCGCCCTGGAAGCGCTGGCGGCCGGTGTACCTCTGGTCACTTCGGACCTGCCGGTCTTCCGGGCCCTCTTCGGCGATGTCGCGATCTTGGCGGACTCACCGGAGGGCCTGGCCCGGGGGTTGGCCGAGGCGATCGACCGACCGGACGCAGCCCGGCAGGCGGCGGGGCGGGACTTGGCTCGCTCGTACACCTGGGACGCAGCCGCGGCAGCCCACTTGGAGCTGTACCACCTGCTGCGGGCAGCCGCCGGACCGCGGGGCCACCGATCCGCCTGAGGCAACGGCGACTCAGGGTCTCTGCGGTCCGGTTCCTCGCACGGCACGTTCGAGTTCGTCGCGCAGGTGTTCGGTGTGCCGGGTAACGCCGTCGATCTGGCTCGGGGTTGCTCCGGTGAAGCTGGCGATCTCGGCGCTGGTGAGCCCGGCGGCGCGCATCTGTTCCACATTGTCGGACAGGAGCCACCACCGCTCGCTGAGGCTGAACGGTGTCGCGGAATGCATGAGTGTTCCCCCCTGGGCGGGACCGTCCGGCCGGTGGGATCCGACGGACACGGGCGTCGCTGCGGTGATCCTGCACCACGGGCGTTTCGGGATTGCTTCCCCGGCGTGAAATCCCGGTTCCGTTGCAAGTAGCGAGCTGTCGAGAACCAGTCGCAGAAGTATCTTGACACGCTAACGATATATCGCTAGAGTACAACCATCCAAGCCGATACAAACGAGAGGAATGGCACGGATGAGACCCATGCACGACGAGGGCCGCGGACGCGGCCCAGGTGGACCCCGGGGCCGCGGACGCCCGGGCGGCGGCCGGATGGGCCGCGGCGATGTCCGCAACCTGCTGCTGGCCGCGCTGCTGACCGGCCCGGGCCACGGGTACGAGTTGATGCAACGGCTCGAGGACACCAGCGACGGTCGCTGGCGCCCGAGCCCGGGCTCGGTCTACCCGAGCCTGCAGATGCTCGAGGAACAGGGATTGGTCCGGTCCGCGGAGAACGAAGGCCGCAAGGTGTACGAACTGACCGACGAGGGCCGCGCGCAGGCCGACGAGCATGCACTCGGCGGGCTGAGTCGCCCGGACGGGCGTGGCGGCCACAACCGGGCGCTGCGAGAGGCCCTGGAACAACTCCACCTAGCCGTCAGGCAGGTCGCCGCGGCCGGCACGCCGTCCCACGAGGAGCAGGCCCTGGAGATCCTCCAGGCAACCCGCCGGGCGCTGTACCAGCTGCTCGCGGCTGAGTGAACCGCGCCGGGAGGCGGGCCTGACACTGACCGCCCACTCAACTGATTGAGCGTCAGGTAACTCCGCCGGCTGCCCGGGGGCGCGGAAAGGCCAGTCGGGCGTGGAAATTGCGGGCGGTCCTGTCCAACAAGGCGTTGGTCGAGATCTGCTGATCCTGGATACGCCGGCGCAGCGCCGCCTGATGGGCGGGCTCGCGGGATGCGGCAGCCAGGTGCGCGCGGTCGCCCGCGCTGAGCACGAAAGCCGAGGTGGGCTCGAAGTCGTCCATGATCGGACCTCACAGTTGGCGGGCTTTGAGCGCTTCACAGCTGGGCGCCGGCGGCGGCCGGCGCGAAAGTCCCGCATCACCGAGGAACTTCCACGATCGTAACCAGTGCTCCCGTGCCGCGCGGCGAACTTCGACAAATCACCCCGAAGCACCGGAACCTCGCTCGGCGGCGGAATTCCGCGTGGTTCGCGCTTGGTAGCTTGGCGCGGTGGCCGAGGACATCTGGGCGAGCCTGGTCGACCGATTCGCAGACGGTGCTTACTCGACGGTCAAAGGGCTGGTGCGCACCTTCGTGATGCACCAGCACCTGGTTGAACATCTCCCGGCGCCGCCGGTGGCCGTGCTCGATGTCGGCGGCGGCGCCGGGCACCAGTCGTTCCCGTTGGCACAGGCCGGGTACGAGGTGACCCTGATCGACCGGTCCCCGGCGATGCTGGACAAGGCCCGCCAGCGACTGGTGCTGCTGCCGGTCGAGGCTCGAGCGCGGGTGAACTTGCTCGAGGGTCCGGGCGAGCAGGCCGCCGACGCGGTGGCCGGCAGACAGTTCGACGCCGTGCTGTGCCACGGCGTACTCGGCTATCTCGACTCGCCCGCCGCGATGATCGATCAGTTGTGCCGGTGCGTCGCGCCCGGCGGCTTGGTCTCGGTGATGACCGGCAATGCCGATGCCGCCGCGGTGCGTCCGGCCCTGGAACAGCGCTGGGTTGACGCGTTGGCCTCGTTCGACTCCAGGACCGAGATCGGTGTGCTGGGGGTGCCGGGGCGGGCCGACACCGTCGCGGAGATCGGCGCGCTGATGCAGGCCGGGGGGGTGGAACCCGTGCGCTGGTACGGCGTCTGGTTGTTCGTCGACTGGCTCGGGTTCGGCGGGACGGAGCTGGACCCCACCGATTCCGAGCAGGTTGCGGCCATCGCCGCGGTCGAACTCGAGGCAAGCCGCCGAGATCCGTACCGTCAGCTCAGCCGCGTGTTCCACCTGGTCGCGCGGAAACCCACCGCCTGATCGAGATCTGCATCCGACGGCCACCAGCGATCAACGTTGTGGCGCGTGTGGTCACCTGCGCGCCGGGAACCGCCACTGCCGTTGCGGCTGTGCTCATCAGCCGTCGGGGCCGGCGCCGGGCGCTACGGCATGCTTGGCCCTGTGGCACACGACAAGGGACTGCCCTACCCGGCGGCGCGACACTCGCTCGGTGCCGTGGTCGCGGCCGGCCGGATCGGCATCGGCCTCGGTGCGCTGGCGGCCCCGCGACTGCTGCTCTCGACCTGGATCGGTGCGGAGCCGGCGGCCGGACCTCCGCAGCAGGTCCTCGCCCGGGCCCTCGGCGGTCGAGACGTCGCCCTGGGTGTTTTGGCGTTGCAGGCGATCAGCGGCGGCAGTCGTCGTGCCCCGGCCCGCACCGCCGTGGCGCTCGGCGCATTCGCCGACGGTGTCGACATGGTCGCGACCGTGCGCGGGTGGAGTTCGCTGCCGCGCGGTCGTCGTTGGCTGACCCTCGGGCTCGCGCTCGGAGCGACCGCCGCCGGCGTGCTGGCCGTGCTGGACTGACGGTGCTCGCCGGAACGACGGGGGACGACGGGTACGCGCGGGAAGCCGGACGCGACGTCGACGCGGCGCTGCGTCGACTGCCGGTGCTGAGCACCTACTCCGCGAACATGTTCCGGATCAGCGGGCTGGCCGCCGACGTAGGCGCCACCGCGATCCGGCGCCGGCGCGAGGAGGTCGAGATGGCCGACCGGCTGAGCACCGCGACGCCGAGCCGGTTCGGTGACCTCGCCCCGGAACAGACGCCGGAGCCGGAGCAGTTCAAGGCCGCCTTCGAGGCGATGGCGGCCCCGGTGACCAGGCTGGTGCACGAGGCGTTCTGGCTGTCCGGTCTCGCTTCCCATGACGCCGCCGTCGGCGCCCACTGCCGGGCGCTGGCAGCCGAGGCCGCCGGCCGGGGCGCCGCGGACGAGAGCCTGTGGGGCGCCGCGTTGGACGCCTGGGCCAAGACGTTGGCCGAACCCGAGTTCGGAGCGTTGCTGGTGCGGCGCGCGGTTGACCTCGACGACCCGCGGGTCGACGCGGCGACCGTCGCCGCGTTGCGCGAGCGCCTGCCGCGTCGGGTGCTGGCTCCGAACGCGGTGCTCGCGGTGGCCGCGGCGACTGCCGACGACGGCGCCGCGGTGACACGCCATCTTCGGGCGTTGCGCGAGTCCCCGTTCCCGGCCACCGCGGTGGCCGAGGCACTGCGGGAGGCTTGCGCCCCGGTCGTGCGCGCGGTCTCCGACGGCTGCGCCGAACTGCTCCGGGTCGCTGCCGAGGAGCCTGCTGACGTACCGTCAGTTGCTGATCGGTTGGTCCGCGACATCGCGCCCCGGGTGCGGGTCGCCGACGCGGTCCTGCCCGAAGACCCATTGGCCGACGCCCTGCACGACGAGATCGCCGGCACCCTGACCCGGGCCTCGGTCGCGTGGACGAACTCCGGCGGCGCCCCGGCCGATGGGCTGGAACTGCTGGCTCGGGCGAGCGGGTTCGCCCGCGACGCCTCGACCCGGGAACTCGTTCAACGCAAGTCCCGGGAACTGTCGGACGCCTCGGTGCTGGCGGTCGTCGAGCCGTGGTGCTCGGCCGGGGACGCGGACGGCGCCGGTGAGGTGTTGCGGCTGTGGCGGCGGCGGCAGGCGGACCCGGCCCGCCGCGCCGATCTGGACCGGGTGCTGGCCGACCCGCGCGCCGTCCGGGCCGTGATGGCGCAGTCGCCGGTGCGGGCGACCTGGTTCGGCTGCGGGATGCGCCCGTACGGCCACCGCGCCTGGGCCGAGGAGACGTGGGTGGAGACCCGGTGCGTGACGGTGTTCTGGGTCCCGGTGTACCCGTTGGCCGCGTACCTGTCCGATGAGGAGTTCGTCTACGCCAAGGTGCCGCTGGCGCCGTGGGTCCGCCGCGCCCGGTACGAGGTTCCGATTTTGCTCGCCGTGCTGCTGGCGGCGGCCTTGCTCGGGTGGGTGTTCGCGGTCGGGCTGGTTGTGGTGGTGGAGGCCGTGCTGCTGGGCGCGGGGCTCCAGCGGCGGCGCACGATCGAGGGCTGGCTCGACGAGCAGGTCGGGCCGCGGTCGCGGGAGGGGTGACGTGAGCGAGGAAGTGCTTACCGAGGTCCTCACCAACCTGTGGCGGGCCCAACGCAAGATCGACTCCCCGGGCGAGGACCCGGCCCGCCGTGCGGCGGCCCGCCACCTGCGTGCCGCTCTCGACGCTCTGGCCCGGGTCGGGTGGACCGTCCAGGACCACGACGGCGCCCGCTTCGACCCCGGGCAGGCACTCGAGGTCATCGCCTACGAACCGAAGCCGGACGTCGAGGTGGAGACGGTGCTGGAGACGGTCCGGCCCTGCGTCTACCTGGGGACCCGCCGTCTGCAGATCGGCCAGGTCATCGTCGCTCGACCGGAGAAGACCGGCCGCCGCCGCGTATGAGAGTGCGCACTTCGCTCATCGATGATCGGGGCGCGCACTCTCATACGCGGGCGGGGCACTCTCATACGCGGGTGGCGCGTGAATAATGAACGCAGCATGAACGCGGAAACCATCGACGTCGGCATCGACCTCGGCACGACGAACAGCGCGATCGCGCTGGCCGGTGGCTCCGACGCGACCGTGGTCCGCAACACCTGGCAACGCGACTTCACGCCCTCGGCGGTCTACGTCTCCGAGTCCGGCAACGTCTACGTCGGGGAGGAGGCCAAGAGCCGCGTCGAGCGCGACCCGGCCAACGCCTGCGGCGAGTTCAAGCTGCAGATGGGTACCCCAGGCGAGTTCAAGCACTTCGAGTCCGCCGACCGGCGGATGACGCCGGAGGAGCTCTCGGCCGAGGTGCTCAAGTCGCTGCGCGCCGACGTGACCCGGGCCACCGGCGACCAGATCTCGGCGGCTGTGATCACGGTCCCGGCCGCGTTCGAACTCGACCAGTGCGACGCCACCCGGCGGGCCGCGCACCTGGCCGGGTTGGAGTACGCGCCGCTGATCCAGGAACCGACCGCGGCGGCCTGGGCCTACGCGGGCGTCGCCGGCGAGCACCGGGCGTTCTGGTTGGTCTACGACTTCGGCGGCGGCACGTTCGACGCCGCGGTGATCAACGTGCGCGACGGTGAGTTCGGCGTCGTCAACCACGCGGGCGACAACTTCCTCGGCGGCAAGCTCGTCGACTGGGCGCTGGTGGAGGAACTGTTGGCGCCGGCGGTCATGAAGGAACACGGCCTGGTCGATCTCAGCCGGGCCAACCGGCGGTGGGCGGGCAATATCGCCAAGCTCAAGCACGCCGCCGAGAGCGCGAAGATCGCGCTGTCGGCCGGTGAGGTCACCGAGGTCCGGGCCGAACTCACCGACGCCGACGGCCGGCCGTTCGAGTTCTGTCACGAGGTGCGTCGGGCCGACCTGGAACCGTTCACCGATCCGCTCTACACCCGCTCGGTGAATCTGTGCCGGCGCGCGCTGGCCGAGAAGGGCCTGGGTCCGGACGACATCGAGCGGGTCCTGCTGGTCGGCGGGGCGACCCTGTCCCCGGCGCTGCGGGAACGGCTGGCCGACCCGCGCGAAGGGTTGGGCATCGCGCTGGACCACAGCCTGGATCCGATCACGGTTGTCGCGCGTGGCGCGGCGATCTTCGCCGGCACCCAGCGACAGCCGCGGAAGGCGAGCGGGCAGCGGCAGGCCGGGATCGTCGACCTGGCGTTGGAGCACCGCGCGGCAGGCACCGACGACGAGCCGTTGGTCGGCGGCCGGGCGCTGGGTTCGGCGCCGGCGGCGGACTGGGCCGGGTGCACGGTCGAGTTCGTCAACGAGGCGGCACGTCCGCCGTGGCGGTCCGGACGGGTGGAACTGGCCGCTGACGGCACGTTCGTCACCCGGTTGCGGGCCGCCCATCGGGCCACGAACACCTATCGGATCGACCTGCGCGACCCGCGTGGGACTGAGTTGTCCTGTGAGCCAAGGGATCTGATGTACCGTCATGCGCCGCTGGTGGGCGGTGCGGCGGTGCTCACCCACTCGGTCGGGGTCGGCCTGGCAGGTAAGGAAGTCCGTTGGTTGCTGGAGAAGGGCACCGAACTTCCGGCTCGGCACCGGGTCATCCTGCACACCACCGTGGAGGTCCGGAAGGGCTCCGGCGCCGGCCTGATCCGCGTCCCACTGGTCGAGGGGGAGCGACCCCGGGCCGATCGCAACACCCTGATCGGGCGGCTGGACGTGCGCCCCACCGAGGTCCGGCGCGACGTCCCGGTGGGCAGTGAGATCGAGATCGCGGTGGAGATCGACGCCTCCCGCACCGTCCGCGCCGAGGCCTACGTGCCCGTGCTCGATGCCGATTTCGAGATAACCGTAGAACTCGGCCGCACGCAGACCCCGGCCGCGGCGGAACTGCGGGAGCATCTGGGCCGGGTCTCCGACCGGGCCCACGAGGTGCGCCGCCGGGTCGCCGAACTACCGGTGCCCGAAGCCACCCGCTCGCTGGACCGGTTGCACGCCGAGGCGGTGCTCGAGGAGGCCGGACGGCTGTTGCGGGCCGCCGAGGTAGACCCGGTCGCGGGCGCGACCTGCCAGTCCAGGCTGCTCGACGCCGAGACCTTGCTCGACGACGTCGAGGACGCGCTCGCGCTACCGGCACTGATGGAGCGGGTGCGCAACCTGCGCGAGGTGGTGGCCCGCAAGGTCACCGCCGGCGGATCCGAGTCCGACAAGGCCGACCTGGCCGCTGCCGATGCGGTGGCCGCCCAGGCCTTGGCCAACCGCGACCGGGCAGTGCTCAAGCGGCAGGCCGACGTGCTGCTGGAGATCGGGGCCCGGGTGCTACGGCGGACCGGCAAGCTCGAGGCGCTGGTGTTCGAGGACCTGCGTCGGGTTCTGGCACGCAACAAGAGCGAGGAGGTCCAGCGGCTGATCGCCCGGGGCCGGACCGCGATCAGTCACAAGGACCCGGCCGAACTGACTGCGGTGAACGCCTTGCTACGCAAGCGATTGCCGCGCGACCGGCCGACCACGAACCCGGCCTGGTTCAGCACCGTCGAGGACAACTGAGGCAGAACTGACCCAGCGTCAGCTGTAGGACAGGTCGTAGTTCCCGCCCAGCCAGGACGACCACGAGACGTTCCAGTCCGAGATCTGGTTGGTCAGTGCGCCGAAGGGCCGCGGTGATCCGGTCACGATGACCGCGTCGCCGACCATGGACTCGTCGAACAGGGTCTTCATGTTCGAGGTAAGCATGCCGACGCAGCCGTGGCTGGCGTTGACGCCCGAGGTGATGTTGCCGACGTTCCACGGGGCGTCGTGGATGAACTCGCCGGAGTCGGTGATCCGCATCGCGAAGTTCGACTCCAGGTGGTACGGCTCCGGGGCGTCGATCGCGGTGTTGGTCCAGATCTTGTCGGTGTCCTTCTCCATGATCGTCATGATGCCGTCGCGGGTCTGCCAGCCGGGCTTGCCGCCCGAGACGTCGTACGTGCCGATCGTCTTGCCGTCGCGGACCACGGTCATCTTGTCGGTCTTGAGGTTGACGTTGATGACCTCGCTGCGCCCGACCGTGAACGACGAGGTCGTGTTCGCCACGCCCCACAGGCCGTTGCCGGCGTCGACGCCGGCCAAGTTCGAGTTCAGGTTGACCACGGTGCCCGACGGCCAGAAGCCCTCCGGCCGGTAGTCGACGGTTGTGGTGTTGATCCAGAACCAGGAGCCGTCGACGTGCGGGGAGGTCTCGACGTCGAGGGCGTCGGAGACCGCCTGGCGGTTGTGCACCGGCTTGTTGAACGTGACCCGCAACGGGTACGCGACGCCGAAGGTCGCGCCGTTGCTGGGGGTCACGTAGGACACCTGCAGACGGTCGGCGGTCGGCACCGGCGCGGTGGTGAACGAGGACTTCGACTCGGTCGGCGCACCGGCTGCGCTCGTCGCGATGGCGTCGACCGAGTAGGTCTGGCCCGGGGCCACCTTGTCGGTCGGAGTCCACTCGGTGTGGTCGGCGTTGAAATCGCCCGGCAGGTAGGTGCCGCTGCCGTTGGTCAGGTCGACGTGGGAGAGAGTGCCGGCGGCCGCGGTCACGGTCACCGCAATGCCGGGCGCCAACTGCGCTGTCCCGTCGGTCGGGGTGATCGAGATCGTGGCCTTCGGCGGACCTTCGGCCGCCGCGGAGGACGCGCCGGACGCGGCGGGGTTCGCGCCGCAGCCGGCCAGCAGCAGCGGGCCCACGGCCGCGAGCGCCATCAGGCGCCGCCGGGCCGAGTTGGCTCTCGGTGTGTTGATGACGTCCCCCGTCGAGATCCTCACTGCTGCGTGCGGGCCGGGCGATCTCCGCATGGTCACGGCCGCCCCATCGACGCGTCAGTGATTGTCTGGCATACGTAACATTGACGCAGGTCAGGGCCCTGCGGTTCCGCTCGACACGCAGCGGCGGGCAATGTTCTCGCCGGCTGTTCGGAGCAGGTTGGGCGGAACGTCAGCCGTGGTCCGAGAGGTCCAGATTGTTCCCGATCCACTTGTCCCAGTCGACGTTCCAGTCCTGGATCCGGTTGTCGATCCCCACGTAGGGCCGCGGCGAGCCGGTGACGATCACCGGGTCGCCGATCAGGGTGTTGTCCCAGAGCCAGGACATGTCCTCGGTGAGCAGTCCGATGCAGCCGTGGCTGGCGTTGTCGGCACCCATGTGCCTGGCGTTCCACGGCGCGTCGTGGATGAACTCGCCGGAGTCGGTCATCCGCATCGCCCACTGCGAGTGCAGGACGAAATGCTCGGGGGCGTCGATGGCGTCGTTGGTCCACGTCTTGTCGGTGATCCGCTCGGAGATCACCTTGATCCCGTCGCGGGTCTCCCAGCCGGGCTTGCCGCTGGAGAACGAGAACGTGGCGACGGTGTCGCCGTCGCGCTCGACCCGCATCTCGTCGCCGGCCACGTCGGCATAGATGACCTGAGCGCGCCCGACCGTGAAGTGCGAGGTGTAGTTCTTCGTGCCCCACATGTTGTTGCCCACGTCGAGCCCGGCGAGGCTCGCGTGCAGCGACACCGAGGTGCCCGCCGGCCAGAAGTGCTCCGGCCGGTAGTCGACGGTGGCCGGGTCGATCCAGAACCAGGCGCCGTCGACGTGGGGGAAGGTCTCCACGGCCAACGCGTCGGTGACCGCCTTGCGGTCCTTGACCTGGTGGTTGAAGTTCACGATCAGCGGGTACGCGATACCGACCTGGGCGCCGTCGCCGGGCTGGACGTTGTCGACCAGCAGGGACTGGGTGCCGGCCATGTCGGCGGTCCGGAAGGTGCTCGTCCGGGTCCCCGTGCGGCCGCGGGAGTCGATGGCGGCGACCGACACGGTGTATTTGGTGGCCGGGGCCAACGGGGTGGTCGAACTCCAGCGCACGCGTCCGTCGGTGAACGAGCCGGACAGGTAGTTGCCGTCCGGGTCGGTGACGTCGACATGGGTGAGCGCGGTAGCGCCGGTGCTGACCGTCACGTGGGCGTCCGGCATCACCTCGGCGGTGTCGGCCGCCGGCGTGATGGTGATCGGCAGGTTCGGGCCGGACGCGACGGTTCCGGCGGAGTCCTTGCCGCAGCCGCCGACGGCGAGGGCGATCGCGAGCACGCCGAGGGCGGCGAGCGTGCCGCGTCGCCTGCTCACTGCATCGTTCGTGGTGATCCGAGCCTCTGCCAACCGGTGCGGGGACCTCTGGACCGTCAGTATGGGCAGCCGCCCGAGGCCCGTCAGGGGCTGATACGGACCGTTTGAGCAACCGTTACCGGTTTCCGGCTCCGGCGTCCCTGGGTCGGCGGTGCCATGCCCGCGACATGGGAGAATGTCCGAATGCTTCGTTGGTTGACCGCCGGTGAGTCGCACGGCCCGGCACTGGTGGCGATCCTGGAGGGGCTGCCTGCCGGCGTGCGCACCTCGACCAAGGAGGTCGGCGCGGAGCTGGCCCGACGCCGGTTGGGCTACGGCCGGGGCGCTCGGATGAAGTTCGAGCAGGACGAGATCGAGTTCCTCGGTGGGGTGCGCCACGGCGAGACCCTCGGCGGCCCGGTCGCGGTGCGGGTCGGCAACACCGAGTGGCCCAAGTGGGACCGCGTGATGGCGGCCGACCCGGTCGACCCGGACGAACTGGCCGGCATCGCCCGCAGCGCCCCGTTGACCCGACCTCGGCCCGGCCACGCCGACCTCGTCGGCATGCAGAAGTACGGCTTTGCCGACGCCCGCCCGGTGCTCGAGCGCGCCAGCGCCCGGGAGACCGCGGCACGGGTCGCCCTGGGTGCGGTGGCCAAGGCGTTCCTGGCCCAGGCGCTCGACGCGGTGGTGCTCAGTCATGTGGTCCGCATCGGCACCGTCGCCGTCCCACTGGGTGGCCCAGTGCCGGGCCGCGGAGCCGGCGAGGCGGTCGACGCCGACCCGGTTCGCTGCTTCGACCCCGCGGTGTCGCGGGCGATGGTTGCCGAGGTCGACGCGGCCAAGGACGCCGGCGACACCCTCGGTGGGGTCGTCGAGGTTGTCGTGCACGGCCTGCCGCCGGGCCTGGGCAGCCACGTCCACTGGGACCGGCGGTTGGACGCCAAGCTGGCCGCCGCGCTGATGGGCATCCAGGCGATCAAGGGCGTCGAGGTCGGCGACGGGTTCGAGTTGGCCGCCACCCGCGGATCGGCGGCGCACGACGAGATGGAGACTGCCGAGGGCGGCATCCGCCGCCGCACCGGCCGCTCCGGCGGCACCGAGGGCGGCATGAGCACCGGAGAGGTGCTGCGGGTGCGGGCGGCGATGAAACCGATCTCCACGGTGCCCCGCGCGTTGGACACCGTCGACGTGTCGACGCTGGAGCCCGCCAAGGCGATCGCGCAGCGCTCGGATGCGTGCGCGGTGCCCGCCGCGGCCGTGGTCGCCGAGGCGATGGTCGCGCTGGTGCTGGCCGACGCCGCGGCGGAGAAGTTCGGCGGCGACTCGCTGGCCGAGGTCTGCCGCAACGTCCGCGGCTACCTGAGCACCCTGGAGCGGCCGTGAGCGTCCCAGCCGCTGGACCGGGCCCCGCCGCCAGCCACCCCTCCGGCAACTCCAGTGACTCTGCCCCCTCTGACAGCAGCCGTAACACAGCTCCGGTGATCTTGATAGGCCCGCCTGGCTCGGGCAAGTCCACGGTCGGGCCGCTGCTCGCGGACCGGCTCGGCGTCGGCTTCCTGGACACCGACGACGAGGTGGCCTCGGTTGCCCGCAAGCCGGTCGGCGACATCTTCGTCGAAGACGGCGAGCCGGCCTTCCGGGCGCTCGAGCGCCCGGTGGTGGAGCGGGCACTGCGCTACCAGGGCGTGGTGGCGCTGGGCAGCGGCGCGGTCGCCGACGAACGGGCCCGGCAGCTGCTGG
>DATASX010000010.1 GCA_036269075.1 Sporichthyaceae bacterium | reverse complement strand
AGACGATCGACGACCTGGAGATCGCGACCCTGACCTGGGTGGACTGGTACAACCACCGCCGCCTCCACAGCTCGATCGGAAACGTCCCACCGGCCGAATTCGAAGCACTCTATTATGCGAATCCCGAATCAAGTAGAATAGTGGAGATGATATCGAACTAGCCTCTAACAAACCCGGGGCGATTCACTGCTTTCGGGGGAGACCTCGAACGTGGGTTCGAATCCCACGCCCTCCGCTCCTGTGATCTCTCGAGAGGTCACACTTTGAAGGCGTAGGCAATTCGAACGTACGACTTTCGTGCGCCTCAGTCCTCGGGTGTGGCGGCGCGACCGCGGAGCATTCGCAGTGCCTGTTCGATGGCCTGGCTCACCGGGTTGTCGCCGAGCGGTTCCAGCCGCGCCAGGGCGCTGTCGTAGCACTCCGCGTCGGCACGACCGGCGATCACCCAGATCACGCAGATGTCCCCGTCCGGTTCGACCCGGTAGACGATCCGGTGACTGCGATCCCCGACCACGAGCTTACGGAATGTCGTCAGGTTGCCGCTCGGTTTGCTGCCCAGCGGAAGGCCTCGGGCCGGGTCCTGCTCAAGCTGAGCGATCTTGGCCAGGACCTTCTTGCGCACGCTGCCGTCGAGACGTTGGAGATCCTCGATGGCGGCATCGATGAACCTGATCCTGGCCATCAGCCGTCGGTCAGGTCCTCACGGGAGAGCCCGAAGTGCTCCAGGACGTCGTCGAGATCAGTGCGATTGCCGTTGTCGGAGGCTGTGCGGGCCAGTGCCAGTGCAACGAGCTCCAGGTCGTCCTGCAGGGACTCCAGCCGCGTCAGCGATTCCAGCCGGTCCATGCTCACCACGGCGACCACGGCCTTGTTGTTGCGCATGAGGACGCGGTCGTGTCCGCTCTCGGCATCCGAGACGAGCTTCGAGATCCCGATCCTGTTGGCATCGGTGACCGAGAGCATGTTGTCCGTGTCGATCAGCATGGGTACCCCCTTCGCCTAGAACCCTACCTAGGATTCCGCCTGGACGGAACGGCTGGTCGAAAACTGCTTTCCGGGGGGAACTCGCTTCGCTCGCCGTGGGGCCGGTGGCGGGCCCGACGCGCTCGCTTCGCTCGCCGCCGTCCGGCTGACCGGTTGCTTGGTGGAAATGGTTTCCATTAGGGTCTTGTTGAAAACCATTTTCAACAACTGGAGGGACCCGTCATGCGCCTCTTGGGCCGAGCCGGTGCGACCACGTCAGTAGTGATCACCGGGCTGCTCGCCGGGTGCTCCGCCGGGAGCGGGACGTCGTCCTCGTCGCCGGCCACACCGGTCGCGGAGATCGGGAGCTCGGCTCCGGCCGCGGCGGCCATGCCGAAGTTCACGGTGGTGGCGGCGGAGAACTTCTGGGGTTCGATCGCGGCCCAGCTCGGCGGGGACCGGGTCGCGGTCAACTCCGTCATCAAGAACCCGGACACCGACCCGCACGACTACGAGGCCACGCCGGCGGACGCCCGCAGCATCGCCGGCGCCCAACTGTTCATCCAGAACGGAATCGGTTACGACACCTCGTGGGCGCCGAAGCTGGTCGAGGCCAACCCGAACTCCGGGCGCGACGTGCTGACCGTCGGGGAGGTCGTCGGGCTGACCGACGGCGACAACCCGCACCAGTGGTACTCGGCCGACAGCGTGCACAAGATGATCGACGCGATCACCGCGGAGTACTCGAAGATCGAACCGGCTGACGCTTCGTACTTCGCCGCGCAGCACGACAATTTCGTGAACACTGCGCTGGCCCGGTACAGCGCACTCGAGTCGGAGATAACGGCGAAGTACGCCGGAACGCCGATCGGGGCATCGGAGTCGATCGTCTCGCCGCTGGCCGACTCGCTCGGCCTGAAGATGCTCACGCCTTATTCGTTCCTGCGGGACATCAGCGAGGGCACGGACCCGACAGTGGCCGACAAGTCCCTGATCGACTCACAGATCCAGAACCACCAGATCAAGGTCTACGTGTACAACACGCAGAACTCCACGCCGGACGTCGCCGCTCAGCTCGCCGCCGCCAAAGCGGCCGGGATCCCGGTCAGCCAGGTGACCGAGACTCTGGCCCCGGCCGAGGCGAGTTTCCAGGACTGGATGGTCGGTGAGCTCGAGGCGCTGGAGGCAGCGCTCGCCGCGGCCGTCGGCCCAGCCGCCACCACCGCGCCCACTCATTCCTGACGATGTCTCAGATTCGGTGAGCCCGCCGCGCCAAGACACCGCAACGAACGGCGCAATCAGCGTGTCACGGGGATTGCCCAGGCTTACCGTTCGCACATGGAGCAGGAGCGTGGCGGGCTGTCCCGTCGTGAGTTGATGTTGGGTGCCGCCGGCCTGGCAGCCGCCGGTGGGCTCGCCGGTTGCGGCGCGCAGAAGGGCGTGGCCTCGGCGCAAGCGGCGCCGGCCGCCCCGGCGGCGTCGGCCACACCGAGCGCGGCCTCGGTCGCGGCGGCCGCGCCGAGCCCGGCGGCTTCGGTCGATCCGGCCTCGGTGAAGGCCAATGAGCTCGGGATGATCCCGGTGATGATGTTCCACCGGCTGACGAACAACATCCAGGGTGACTACGACACCACCCCGGCCGACTTCCGCAAGCGGCTGCAGACGATGTTCCAGGCCGGGTTCCGCCCGGTCCGAACCATCGACCTCGTCAACGGCCACTTCGACATGCCCGCCGGTTACACCCCGGCCGTCATGAGTTTCGACGACGGTTACTCCGAGCAGTTCGCGATGGACACCGGCGGCAACATCGACCCGAACTCCGCGGTCGGCATCATGCTCGACGTCTGCAAGCAGTTCCCGGACTGCAAGCCGGCCGGGTCGCTGAACATCAACAAGGACCCGTTCGCGATCACCGACCCGGCCGCGCAGAAAGCCGCGCTGGCCAAGCTGAACTCGCTGGGCTTCGAGATCGGCAACCACACGTTCAACCACGACAACCTGGGCAAGTTGTCGAACATCAGCGTCGAGCAGGACTTCATCCAACTGCAGCAGATGATCAGCTCCGCCGACCCGACGATCAGCGTCCGCACGATGGCGCTGCCGTTCGGCGTCAAGCCGCAGGACATCGCGCTGGCCCACGCCGGCAGCTGGAACGGTCAGGACTACACCTTCGACGGTGTCCTGCTGGTCGGCGCCAACCCTGCGCCCTCGCCGTTCGCCACCGCGTTCAACCCGCTGGCGATCCCGCGGATCCGCAACGCCACCGGCCACGGCGACACCGACTACTGCGCGACCTACTGGATGAACTACTTCACCGCGCACCCCGAGGCCCGCTACATCACAGCCGGCAACCCGGGCCATGTGACGGTGCCCAAGACCGCGGCGGCCAAGGTCGCCCCGGCCTACCGCGACAAGCTGATCACCTACTGAGCAGTACTTCTCGCTCAGTCGTTGCGGACCGCCGCGCCCTGCGCCGCCCGGGGCTTCGGTACGACCACGCCGAGCGGGCTCGCCGGGGTCTTCGACTCCCACTTCGACAGCGCCCGGGCCGATGCCTGGACCTCGGCCAGATGGCGCAGCAACGCGGCCTGCACCTGCGGCTCGCAGGATGCCGCCGCCAGGTGGGCGCGGTCGCTCCGGCTCGGTACGGTCTCGAAGTTGTTCATCGCTGGTTCCCCTCCGTGGCTTCCTCCGGCGGCGCCGGCTGTTCGAGACTGCCCACGCAGGCTGGGGAGATCCGCCGGGGAAGCCGGCAATTCTCTGGGAGCAGGGCGAGGAGTCCGGGTCTGGGCCGGAAAAGCCGTTTTGCCGTACGGGCAAGACTTTCTGCCACCTGTGCGTGAAGGCGCGAGTCGGTCAAGGCGCCGTCGATGTCGGGTGCCGGATGGGAACCTGGACGGGTGAATCCGTCACAACGCGGTGGTCTCGCTCGGCTGTTGGTCGTCGACGACGAGCCCAACATCCGCGAGCTGCTCGCGGCGAGTCTGCGATACGCCGGTTTCGACGTGTCCACGGCACCCAACGGCATCGAGGCGCTGCGCTGCGCCGCCACCGACCGGCCGGATCTGCTGGTCCTCGACGTGATGATGCCCGGGCTCGACGGTTTCGAGGTCGTCACCCGACTGCGCCGCGACGGAGTCGACGCGCCGGTGCTGTTCCTGACCGCGAAGGACGCGGTCGCCGACAAGGTCGCGGGACTCGCGGTCGGCGGCGACGACTACGTCACCAAGCCGTTCTCGCTCGAGGAAGTCGTCGCGCGCATCCAAGCGTTGCTGCGCCGGACCGGCCAGGTCGCCACAGAACGTGCGGAGCGGATCGTGTTCGCCGACATCGAGATGGACGACGAGGCGCACGAGGTCTGGAAGGCCGGCGAGCTGGTCCCGCTGTCGCCGACGGAGTACAAGCTGCTGCGGATGTTCCTGCAGAATCCCGGCCGGGTGCTGTCCAAGGCGCAGATCCTGGAATCGGTCTGGCAGTACGACTTCGGTGGCGAGGCCAACGTCGTCGAGTCCTACATCTCCTACCTGCGGCGCAAGGTCGACGCCGGCGGCGAGCCGCGGCTGATCCAGACTGTGCGCGGCGTCGGCTACGTGCTGCGCCGGCCGCGGTCCTGATGCTGCGCGGCAGGCCGCTGCGGATCCGGCTGACTGCCGCGATCCTGCTGCTCGTCTCCTGCGCGTTGGCGATCAGCGGGGTGGTCGCCTCGCACGAGCTGAGCGGCTACCTGATGGACCGGCTGGACAACCAGTTGGAGCAGGCACAGGCAACGCTTCCGCACGACGCCTGCACGGCGGCCTCGTCGTCCTCCAACGGCCGGCGCGACAACAGTTCTTCTTCGAACAACGACAATTCCTCGTCCGACGACGTCGAACCCGACCAGTTCTACATCGCCTGGTACGACGAGAACGGCGTCGACCTGCGGTGCTCCCAACTCGCCGAGGACTCCACCGCAGTGCCGCAACTGCTGCACGTCAGCGAGAGCTGGGCCCGGGACGTCGACGGCGACGAGTTCACCGCTGCCTCCACGCAGGGCGCGACCTCCTGGCGGGTGCTGGTGACCCACACCTCCGACGGCGACTTCAGCATCGTCGCCACTCCCACCTCCGACGTGAGCAGCACGATGGACCGGCTGACGACCCTGGAGCTCATCGCCGGCGGCAGCCTGGTGCTGGTGCTCGGCCTGATGGGTTATCTGTTGGTCCGGCAGTCGCTGCGGTCGCTGGTGGCCGTCGAGAAGACCGCTGTCGCGATCGCGGGCGGTGACCTGAGCAGTCGGGTCGGCAACCGCTATCCGCGCACCGAGGTCGGGAAGCTGACCACGGTGCTGAACGACATGCTCGATCGGGTCGAGGCCTCGTTCGAGCGCCAGCGGGAACTGCAGGCCGCGGCGGAGTCCGCGGAGCAGGAGGCCCGGGCCTCGGAAGAACGGATGCGCCGGTTCGTCGCCGACGCCAGCCACGAGCTGCGCACCCCGCTGACCTCGATCCGCGGATTCGCGGAGCTGTACCGGCAGGGCGCGGTCGACGGGCCCGAGGTGGCGCGGGTGATGGACCGGATCGAGAGCGAGGCCGCCCGGATGGGCCTGCTGGTCGACGACCTGCTGCTGCTCGCCCGGCTGGACCAGGAACGCCCGCTGGTGCTCAGCCCGGTCGACCTGCTGCTGGTCGCGGCCGACGTGGTCCATGACGCCCGGGCCGGATCCCCGGAGCACCCGACCGACCTCGAGGTCACCGGGCCCCCGCCGATCGTGCTGGGCGACGAGTCCCGGCTGCGGCAGGTGCTGCACAACCTGGTCAGCAACGCGGCGCGGCACACCCCGCGCGGCACGCCCATCGTCGTGCGGGTCGGTGTCCGCGAGTCCGTCGCGGTCGTCGAGGTGGTCGACCGTGGCCCGGGCCTGCCGGAGTTCGCCCGGCACCGGATCTTCGAGCGCTTCTACCGGACCGACACCGCGCGCGACCGCGACAGCGGCGGGGCGGGCCTGGGGCTTTCGATCGTGGCGGCGCTGGTCGCGGCGCACGCCGGTGCGGTCGACGTCCTGGACACCCCGGGTGGGGGCGCGACGTTCCGGGTTCGGATCCCGCTGCTCGCGCCGGTGGGCGAGGTACCGCGGCCACGTGCGGTGGAGGACCTGGGCGTGGCTGACGATCCGTCAGTTATGAGCTGAAGCTGAAGTTGCACGTGCTCGATCCGACGTCCAACCGCTCAGACGCCGGCGTGGTCCTCGGCCGGCTCCTTGCGGGGGCGAGCCCGCGGGTGCGGCGCGAACCGCCGAGACTGCCGCACCTCGCTCAGCAGTTGCGCGCTGATCACCAGCGCACCACCCGCCAACGTCACCAGAACCATCCACCCGATAGCAGCGGTCATCGCGAGTTCCGTCCTCACAGTGCCGTCCCGACGCGGCGGCGTCGGAGTCACTGCGAGTCTCGCGCCCCAATCGTGTGGAGATCGTGTGATGGATCCGGCGGGACATGGCTCCGGCTCAAGCGTCCGCCACCGGGAAGGGCTACCGGCCCGGGCGGCGTAGGGCACCAGCCGCCGGATCGGGCTGTGGGCCGACGCCGGCGGCCAGCATCAGGTTGTTCGGGACCGACAGCACCCCGTCCGCGGTGTCCAGGGTGACGTAGGTGAGGCCCATCGCGATCACTCGCCCGAGCAGTTCCCCGCCGAGCGAACCGGACCGGATGCGGATCGCGTCCCCGACGTTGAACGGCCGCGCCAGCAGCAGGACCAGCCCGGCGAAGACGTTGCCCAGGGCCTGCTGGGCGGCGATGCCCAGGATCACCCCGGTGAGCGCCCCGCCCAGCAGCAGGTGCTGGATCGGCACCGACAGCAGTCCGAGCGTGGCCAGCAGGACGATCGTGAAGCCGCTCAGGTTGACCAGCATCCGCATCACCGAGGCGTGCGAGGCGCCGACCCGGGGCGCCAGGATGCGGTTCATCTCATTACCCGCGTGCCGGACGGCGATCGTGGACAGCGCCAGGAACAGCGCCGCCCCGACCAGGCAGATCACCCGCGGCCCGGGCCGGGCGTCGTGGATGTCTCCGAGGCTGGCGGTGGCGCCGAGATCGACCACGGCCGACAGTCCGGCAACCGCCGAGACCCGGAAGTCCGCGGTGACCGTGGCCGTTGTCCGGGGTCCGGACCGGAACATCCCCACGCGGTCAGACGGTAGGGCTCCGCTGTACCGCAGATCCACCCGGGTCGCCGTCGGTGCTGTCGCGGCCCCGGGCCGGCGACCGGCGCAGCACCTCGTCGACTCGGTGATCCGCAATCCGAGCGGCTCGACCGCAGTCGGTGCGGCGGTACTGGTCTGCGACGTGTGTCTGCGCGAGATCTGACCGGGGCGTCAGCCCACCGGAACGTCGGTACTGCTGCGCTGCTGCGGCGGAGTGCCGAGCAGCGGCCGGCCCGGCACGGCGCGGGCGGCGGCCCGTCGGCGGCGCCCGCAGGCGGCCAGTCGGCGGTAGTCGACCACCACGATCGTCAGCGCGAGGATCACCATCGCGATCGTCCAGATGTTCATCTGTTCCCCCGGTGCGACGAGTGCGGGACGGTCACCCATCCGGGCCGGGCCCACCCGGGCCGGATCCCCCAAGATCACTGTGACCTGATGTGACTAGTGTTGCGACTGTTAACTTTTGGGACTGTCTCGTCCGGGCAAGATCATCGCCGGCTCCGTCAAATCCCTCCCGGGCCCGACCGGCGCGGACAGCGGGGTCGGGACCGGAGTGAGTGTTGGCCGACCCGACGCCGAAACGCCCCCGACGATTCGCCGACGGCGGGGTGCCGCTCGGCTTTCCTGACTGCGGGGTCGGCGGCGTGGAGGGGGCGGCAATGGCCTCGGTGGCTGTGCAGGGCGGTGGTCGGATCGGAACCCGGTTGCGCACGGGGGCAACCGTTTCCGTGGCCGTCGCGGTCGGGGCGTTGGTGATCGCGCAACGCGGGGTCCTGCTGGCCGGACTGGCCCGGTTGGGACAGGCCGACCCGCGCTGGCTGGCGCCGGCGATGGCTTCCGCGGGGCTCCTCTGGGTCGCCTCAGCGCTGACCCAGGCGGGGGCGACCGGTCCCGCGCTGCCGTTTCGCCGACTGTACGCGGTGCAGGGGGCGGCGTTGTTCGCCGACCACTTCCTGCGCGCCGGAACCGGCGGGTTCATGGTCAACGTACGGTTCCTGCGCAATCACGGCCTGTCGGGTCCGGAAGCGGCGACCTCGGTGATCATCCGCAGCGTCGCCGGGTGGGTGATCCGAGTACTGCTGCTGGTGGTCCTGCTTGCCGGGCACCCGCAGGACCTGCTGCCGGGCGGACCTGGGCTGCACGACGCGTCGATGGCGGAGCTGGTCGCCGCTGCGGCGGTGGTGGTGGCCGCGGCGGTGGCCCTGTTGGCTCGGTACCGGTCCCGCCTGCCGGTTTGGTGGGCCGATCTGCGCGAGGGACTGGCAGTCCTCCGGGCCCCGAGACGCGCGGCTGCACTGTGGGCGGGTGCTGTGATCGCGCCGCTGCTGCACGCCCTGGTGCTGCTCACGGTCGCCGAGGCGATGTCGGTCCACCTCTCCTGGGCGCATGCGATGGTGCTCTACCTGGCCGCCTCGACGTTGACCGGCGCGCTGCCGGTGCCCGGCGCGGTCGGGGCCATGGAGGTCGTGCTGGTGGCCGCGCTGGTGGCCGCAGGGGTGCCGGGTGCGGCGGCCGCGGGCACCACCGTCGCCTACCGGATGCTCACCGTCTGGCTGCCCCTGCTGCCTGCCGGGGTGCTGCTGGCACTGCTGGTCCGCCGCCACGTCGTCTGAGCCGTGTTGCCTGCAGGCCGGGCCCAAACCGTCTAAGTTTCTCCAGTTACGCATTGCGGCCTTTCGGGGCCGGACGGGAGGGGACATGCACGTCGCCGGTTGGTTCCACCACTTCTGGCACCTGGGCTCGCAGGGGCACCACAAGCACTGCATACCCTGGCGCTGGCACCCGGGTAGCAAGTGGCATCACTTCTGCCCGTGGTGACCCCGGATCCGGAGGTCCTGATGACCGCTCGACCCACCACGGACGAGGCGGTCTTCGATGTACCGGAGCAGTCGCGTTACGAGTTGCGGCTGGACGGGGAACTGGTCGGGCTGTGCGACTACGCTCCCCGGCGCGGCCGGTTGGTCTTCCCGCACGTCGAGACCCGACCGGAGTTCGAGGGCCGCGGGTTGGCCACCCGGCTGGTCCGGGCCGCGCTGCTGGACGTCCGCGCCCGGGGCGCTCGGATCGAGCCGCAGTGCCCGTTCGTCGTCGCGTTCCTGCGCTCCAACCCAGACTTCGCCGACGTGGTGTTCGTCGAACAACCCGAACCGCTGCTGGAGGGTCAACAACGAGTGCAGTGACCCGCCGTCACATGCCCGGCATGTGGTGGTGTGGCAGCGACCCCGGCAACAACGCCGGATGCACCAGCACGGTCAGGCCGAAGGCGATCAACGCGACGCCCGCGACCCGGCGCAGCACGTCGGCTCCCGGCAACACCTTCTCCGTGTAGATGAACGCGGTCACCCCGGCCAACGCGGCGATGTTCATCATGCCCAGCGGGAACATCAGCGCCATCAATGCCCAGCAGCATCCGGCGCACTCCCACCCGTGGCGCACCCCCATGCGCACCGCGCCGCCGCGGCCGTCGCGCCAGTGCTGCATGACGAACGAAAGCGGTGAGCGGCATTCGGTCAGGCACCGGTCCTTGAGCCCGGAGAACTCGTAGGCCCCGGCCACCACGATCAGCGCCCCGCCGAGTCGGGCGGCGTTGTCGGCGACCGCCGAGAAGCGCCCGGCCAGGTCCTCGGCTCCCACGGCCAACGCGTAGGCCACGACGCCGAGCCCGGTCCACACCAGCAGGTACCCGGCAACGAACCACCAGACGGTCACGGCCCGCCCGCCCGCGGTGCGCTTGTTCGCCCCGATGCGGGCGAACATCAACACCATCGGCGCGGTGGCCGGGAACATCGTCGCGATCATCATCGCGACCCAGACGGCCAGGAACAGCGGCGTCGACAGTCCCATCGTGGGCGTCGGGTGGTGCCGCCCGGAATGGCCCTGCGCGATCACGTAAGCCCATGAGCCGACCGTCAGCGCGACCAGCCCGACCCAGATCCCCGCACGGGCGCGGGACATCGGGGTTGCCCGGACCTGTTCCCACCGCGTCCGCAGACCACCCTGCGGCCGGTGCGGGTGCCCGGCCCGCACGGGCGGCGGTGCGGTCGTGGTCATGCCTCGGGGCCGGACCAGGAGAACGGGATGTGCTTGCTGGAGGTCTTGATCTTGTCGAGCTTGAAGTCGCCGAACAGGTTCGGGTCGGACTGCGCCATCTGGCCGACGCCCCACGTGGCGACCAGGTTCTCGCCCGGGCCGACCTCGGAGCCGGGCGGGTTGAGCAGTTGCACGCGCTTGTTCGGGTCGGCCGTCGGGCCGGTCAGCGCCACCGCGGACGCGGTCACCTTGCCGGAGGCCTCGACGCTCCAGGTCGACAGGTCCTCGGCGACCTCCATGCGGATCGGGACGACCTCGACGCCCCGGAAGTCGCCGATCATCTGGGCGAACGCCCCCGGCCAGCCGCCGCCGGCACCGCCCCAGATCGCCTGGATGGCCTGCAGTTGGGCCTCGTTCGCCCGGTCGTCCACGAGCAGGCCGACGGTGCACTTGGTCTCGCCGGCCCACAGGTCGCCCTCGAACCGGATGATCGCGACCACGTTCAGCCCGGCCATGTCGGTGTCGCCGAACGTGCCCTCGTTGATCCGGTAGGCCAGCACGCCCTGGCACTTGTTGTCGGTCGGCGCCTGGGCGAACTCGCACGGGCACGCGATGTTGCAGCTGCACACGTCGAACCAGTCGCCCTTGATCGACCAGGTCGGGACGGCAGTGGTGGTCATGGTCTGCAAGCTCCTTCGCTTGTCGGCCGCGCGGGGACTCTGCGCGGCACCGTCAACATAGGCCCGGGGGGTACCCGCGGGGAATAGCGTGCGCCGCTCTTCTTGTGAGCAGTGCTCTCGCACCGCCGGTGCTGCATACTGCCGACCCATGGACACCGCGTCGGTCGAATCGGGGCCCGTGCCCCGGCGCGCCCGGCTGCACCTCCAGACCCGCGACGAGATCAAGACGCTGGCCCGCGAGCAGCTGTACACCGAGGGGATCGGTGCGCTCTCGCTGCGCGCAGTCGCACGCGGGATGGGCATGGCATCCTCCGCGGTCTACCGCTACTTCGGCAGCCGCGAGGACCTGATCACGGCGCTTTGTGCCGACGCCTACAACTCGATGGGCGAGGCGATGGAGGCGGCAGTGGCCGGGGTCGGGCGGGCCGGCCCGGCTCGGCGCTGGTGGGCGATGTCGCACGGGATGCGGATCTGGGCGCTGGAGCGGACCAGCGAGTTCGGGCTGATCTGGGGCGCCCCGGTGCCCGGGCACCGGGCCGACGTCAGCGACACCGGACCGGGCTCGGTGCGGGTGATGACACTGCCGCTACGGATCTACGCGGACGCCGTGGCCGACGGGGCGGCGGACGCGGACCGCGCGGTGGGCCCGGCCGATCCGGCCGTCGGGCCGATGCTGCGGTACTTCCTGGACCGGACCGATCCGCCGTGTCCGCCTCGGCTGGCGAGCCTGGCGCTGAACCAGATGGCTTGTTCCCTCGGCGTCATTGCGCTGGAGGCGTTCGGCGCCCTGCCGACGTTGGTGGTCGACCCCGACGCTTTCTACGGCGCTCACGTCCGGGCCGGGATGGTCGGTCTGGGATTCGCGAGAACCTCGGTCGCGCGCCTTTCCTGAATTCGTCCAACGGACCGGGATTCATGAATCTTTCAAGATTGCCATCATGAAGTATTCGTGAAGATTGGAACGTTCCGACCCCATTCCGCGTCGGTGGTTTTCCCAGCTATTTATCAGGGAATGCCAAGTTTATCCTGCGAGCACGACCCGGTCCCGGGGTCCGACAGGGCCCGCAGGTGAACCGTCCCGGCGCCTTTCCAGGCATACATTTGATTAGGGAGTTCTCACATGACACGTGCCGTGTCGAAGTTCGCCAAGGCGATCCCCGTGGTCGCCGCGTCAGCAATGGTGCTGGCGGCGTGCGGAAGCAGCGGCGGCGGAGCCAACGTCGCGCAGCAGGCGAGCAATCCTGCGGCCGCGGCGCCTGCTCCGTCGGCTGCGCAAGCCCCGTCCCAGGCGGCCGCACCTGCTTCGAGCGGGTCGCCCGCCAAGAGCAGGCCGTCGGCCAAGACCAGCCCGTCGTCCTCGACGAAGACCGCGGCCTCCGCACCGGCGCTGGGTGCGAGCAAGTCCGGCAGCACCTCGAAGGCCTCGAGCAGCAAGTCCTCGTCCACCGCAAGCGCCACCACCGGCGGCTCGAAGTCCGCGTCGGCCTCGGCGGACGCGGTGAAGAGCGGCGGCGTCACCAGCGGCCAGAAGGCGACCAAGGTGAAGTCGGACGAGTCGTCGTCGCAGAAGCAGCAGGATCAGCAGATCTACAACCAGAAGAACGGTGCGACCGACGTCGGCATCACGAAAGACACCATCAAGCTGGGCTCGGTGAACATGCACGGCATGGCGCTGGGCAATGTCCTGGTGACCCCACAGGTCCACGGCGACATGGCCGCGATCCAGGCCATCAACGACCGCGGCGGCGTGCTCGGTCGGCGGATGAGCCTGAGCGACTGCGACGACGGCCCGGGTGAGGTCGCCCGTGCGAAAGCCTGCATCAAGAAGTTGGTCGGTTCCGACCAGGTCTTCGCGCTCATCACCGGTGTGGACTGGGCGACGGCCTCGATCCACGACGACCTGAAGCAGTACCACCTGCCCTACGTCGGGGCCTGGGCCTACTCCCAGACGGAGTGGCAGGACCCGTTCATGTTCCCGACCCACATGTCGATGATTCACGAGGCGATGGCCGGTGCGCACTGGGCGGCCAACACGATCAAGCCCAAGACCTACGGGCTGATCTGTCTGACCAGCCCGGAGATGCAGCTGGCCTGCAACCAGGTGAAGCAGATCATGGACGCCTCGGGTTCGAAGCTGGTGAAGCGTGCTGACGTCTCCATCTCGGAGACCTCGATGTCGGCCTACGTGCTGGCGATGCGTGCGGCGGCCCCGGAGCACATCATCCACTACGTGATCAACCCGGCCACGATGGCGAAGTTCATGGTCGAGGCCGCGCAGCAGGGTTACTACCCGCCCAAGGGCATCTCGGGTAACCACCTGGCTGCCGAGGTGCTGGGTTCGATCTTC
>DATASX010000009.1 GCA_036269075.1 Sporichthyaceae bacterium | reverse complement strand
TTCGCCGAGGCCGCCACCGAGGCGGACCTGACCGGCGCCCCCTTCGGCATCGGGCGCAGCTCGGTGATGTTCGGCCACATGCAGGCCACCTTCGGTCGGTTCGGTCCGGCCCGCCAACTGTCGAGCACGGGACGCCGACTGCTGGTCGAATGCGATGACGAGTTGCGCAATTTCGGCATCGGCGGCCAGGCACTTGCCGACGGGTTGACCGGCTGGGATCCGGATGCGGTTGCGTGGCTGCGGACCACGCTCGAGGAGGCACGTCGCGACCACCACTGGTTCGCGTTGGCCTGGGGCGAATGGGCCCTGGCGCTGCTGGAGACCAAGGGTTACGGCTCCGGCGACTGGCGGCAACCCGTCGCCGAGGCCGAGACGTTCATGCGAGCCGTCACCTTCGGGTGGGGCGCGGCCTGGGAGAAGGCGCTGGCCGCGGAGAACCTCGTCGTGGAGGGCGATCCGGCCGCTGCCCGCATCGCCTGCGAGGAAGCCCTGGCCGAGGTCGAGGCGCACACCTACGCCGAGTTCGGCCGCGGCCCGGTCGAACTCGCGCTGGCGCGGGTCGATCGTGCGCAGGGCGATTTGGTCACCGCCGAGGACACCGCCCATCGGGCTCTGGCCACGTTGACCGCGGCCGGGCTGGCGCTGCAGCAGGTCGAGGCGATCGAACTGCTGGCCGCATTGGCGGCCCAACAGGCCAGCCCGGCCGAGGCGGTCAGACTGTTCGCCGCAGCCTCGACCGCGCGGGCCGAGTTGACCTTCCCGGTCCCACCCGCCGAAGTGGCCCGCCGCGCCGCCGACCTCGAACCGGCACGCCGTGCCCTGTCGGCCGAGGAACTGACCGCCGCCGAGTCCGAAGGCAGGGCGATGAGCCTGGGCGAGGCCACCACCTACGCCTCCCGCGGCCGAGGACCGCGCAAGCGCCCGACCACGGGTTGGCACAGTCTGACCCCGACCGAGGCCGAAGTCGTCGCCCTGGTCGCCGAAGGACTGACGAACCCTGCGATAGCGGCCAAGATGTTCGTCTCCCGGGAGACGGTCAAGAGCCACCTCTCGAACTCGTTGGCCAAGCTCGGCGTGTCCAACCGCACCGAACTGGCCACGCTGGTGGCACGCCGGAGCTGACGCACCGTCAGGCACCGATGAACCGATCCCATGTCCGGCCACGGGACACCCGTCGGCCTGAGCCCCAACGACTCGAGGAGAATCCCCATGCGCACCACCCCGCCTGTCGCCGTCGGCACTGCCGTCGTACTGACCGCCGTCGCAACCTGGTCGCTCGCGCAGACCGGAGGAGCCGTCGCCGCCGCCGACGGGCGCAACCTCGAGTTCTTCATCCAGGACACCAAACAGGCCACGGTCGACTCCCCACCGACCGGCACCAGCCAGGGCGACCTGTTCGCCTACCACGGCCTGATACACGAGAAGAAGGGCGGGAAAACGATCGGCCGTTTCGGCGGTGCCTGCGTCCAACTCGACGCCGCGGGCGGAGCGCCGTCGGACTCCTCCTGCAGTGTCGACTACATCGTTCCCGACGGGCAGTTGCACACCGAGATCTTCGGCGCCAACGACTTCCTGTTCAGCGGCAAGTCATTCGTTCAGCATCCTCGGCGGCACCGGCAAGTACCGCGACGCACGCGGCGAGGGCACGATGCGAATCCCCACCGACGTCAAGAATCAGACCGACGGCTATGTGAAGATCAAGCTGGCCGGCTGAGCCTCCCCGCCGCTGCCCGATGAGGTCCCGGGTCGTCGACGCCGACCGGACCGAGGCAACCAGCCCACGCCGACGGCAGGCCGACCCAAGGCACGGCAGGCGGCGGATCAGGAACCCTGCGACGCCGCCGGACGAAGCTCGACCACGTGTTCACCGCTGCGCCAGAGCACCGCGAGCTCGGTCCGCGAGCGCACGTCGGACTTGGTCAGCACCCGGGTGATGTGCTTCTTGACCGTGCCCTCGCCGATGTCGAGATGGCGCGCGATCGCGCGGTTGGACCAGCCGTCTGCGACCAGCCGCGCCACCTGCTGCTCCCGCGAGGTGAGCGTGCCGGTGTCGGGCTGCGGGTTGCGCCGCAGGTGGGCCCGCAACAGGTGGGCCAGGTGCGGACGCAGCACCTCGAACAACTCCAGCGTCCGCCTGTCGAACTCCTGGTCGCCGCAGGCCAGCACGCCGAGGTAACCGTGCACCGGCAGCCCGGTGTCCAGCCACACCATCACCTTGTCGGTGATGCCGCTGGGGTCGAGGAACTCGGCGAGGTACTCCTCGTGCGACGAGGTGAGCCGCGAGTCCAGGACCTCGGGCAGGCAGGCCATCCCGTCCAGGCAGAACAGTCGCCGCCCGTGCTCCGAGCCGTACGGGTCGCGCGGGGCATAGTCGTTGACGTAGCTGTCGACCACCGGCTGGGACAGACCCAGCGACACCGGGTCGCGCAGCGCCAAGCTCTCGGCCGGGTGCATGCCGAGATAGAAGGTCAACCGCTCGTACCCCAGGTGATCGCGGATCGACCGCAGAGCCACTCCGCGGAAATCCTCGATCTCATCGGCTTCGGCGCATGAACGGATCACGTCCAGTACGCGCCGGTAGTCACTTGCGTCCAGCATCTGCTAGCCCACCGGCTCTCTTGCATACGCAATTACCAACCCTCCGGCACACGCGCTACCACCCTAGACCCGTACGTCGGGGGCGCAATACGTGTGAGGTGTACCACTTTCGGACCATTGTCGCCGCGCCGGCGAAATCTAGAGGGTTGGGGCCCCAGCCGGAGCACGACGGAGGAGGCCCGCGCGTGAACCTGCATTGGAAAGCATCCTGGCCGGACATCCCGGAGGACGTCGCGATCGACGTCATGCCGACCTCGAACGGCGAGTACGTCCCCAAACCGCCGACGCAGAAACAACTCGCGATCATGGCGCTGCAGGACCAGGAGATCGAACGCCAACGGCGCCTGTTCAACATGGACCGCCGCTCGTTCGTCCGGACCGCGGCCGCCTACGCGATCGGGCTGTGGGCCATCAACGTCGTGACCGCCGGACGTTGGGGCAGCTACGCGTTCGCGGCGGAGATCCCCTCCGGCGCCGGTGGCCGTCCCGAGCTGGAGAACCCCGGGGCCCAGCTGGCCAACCTGCCCGGCGAGTTCATCCTCGACACCCAGGGCCACCACCTCGACGCCGCCGGACGCTGGCGCCTGGAGAACCCCGGCTTCGAGGAGTTCCTGAAGCTGTGGACCTCCTCGGCGATGGGCTCGATGCCCGGTGTCGACACCAAGGGCGACATACGCGGCTTCGGCCCCGGTGGCGAGCTCGACCCGATGCAGAACCTCGGGCGCTACCACTACTTCAAGGAGATGTTCCTCGACTCCTCCACGACGGTCAGCCTGCTCACCGCGCTGCCCAACCTGCCCGACGAGACGAACATCCTCCCGGTCGCCTACGCGATCGAGACCGCGAACCTCGCCAACCACCTGTCGCAGTCCCAGCGCTGCTTCATCCACGCGTTCGCCCAGCCCAACCGCGGCTACATCGCCCCGCACGTCACCCCGATCCACCAGGCCGAGGACTTCCAGTGGATGGCGGAGACGGCCAAGAACGTGGACATCCACGGCTGGAAGCTCTACTGCGGCTGGGGCGACTGCACCGGCGGAACGCCGTCGCCGCTGGGCAGTTCGCCGCCGATGAACGGCTGGTGGTTCGACGACGACAACGGTCTGGCGATCGTCGAGCACATCCGCAAGATCTGCGACGAGTACAACCGGCCGAAGGTCATCTGCACTCACAAGGGCCTGGCCTTCAACGGCACGTTCGACTCCGCGAAGTTCTCCCCACGCGACATGGGCGTCGTCGGCCGGCAGTACCCGGACGTGAAGTTCTACACCTACCACTGCGGCTACGACGGCGAGTACATGGCGCCCTACCCGGGCGACGATCAGGTCAACTCGTCCAACCGCAGCGTGGACGCCTTCGTCAAGAGCCTGCGCGAGAACGCCTGGGACGCAACGAAGTTCGTCCAGCCGGGCCTCGAGCACGGCAACACCGTGAACATGTACGCCGAGCTCGGCAGCGTCTGGTGGAACGTCATGAACGACGTCGACCAGGCCGTGCACCTGCTCGGCAAGCTGATCACCTACGTCGGCCCGCAGCGCATCGTGCTCGGCACCGACTGCATCTGGTACGGCAACCCGCAACCACAGTTCGTCACGATGCGCGCGCTGCAGTTCAGCAACGAGGCCAAGGAGCTCTACAACCTGCCCCACGGCCTGGACGGCGACCGGTGGGACCCGCGGCGCAACGCGCTGTCCGGCGGCAGCTACCACCACCCCCACCCCGACGTGAAGGGCTGGCCGACCGACGGCCGGTCCCACCCCGAACGCAGCATCCGCAACGGAATCCTCGGGCGCAACGCGGCCGAGGCGTACGGCATCGACGCCGACGCGCACCGCGGCATGATCAAGTTCGACCAGGTCGAGTCGATGCGCGCCTCCTACATCGTCAACGCCGGCTCGCCGCGTGAGATGGCGACGTTCCGCAGCAACCAGATGATCGGCCCGCGCACGCGGCGCGAGTTCTTCCGCATGGTCAACGCACCGGACTACCAGCCCTGAGAGGAGCACCTCCATGAAGCGAATCGCCATCCCGCTCGTTGCGGTCGCGCTCGCGGCCGTGGCGGTCGACCCGACTCCCGCGCTGGCCGCAGGCACCGAGTACACCGCCGGTCCATCCAACGGCGACGCCTCGACCTACCACCAGGTCGACCCCGGCGACGGGACGATCATGATCTTCCAGCACAACACCCGGCAGCCGGGCACGGTGCACTGCACCGGCGACGGCCCCCGGGCCACCCTGGCCAACACCCAGCCGGCAGGCGCCGGCACCGGCACGGTCACGGTCGCCTACACCGACGCGGTCATGACCGAGCACCCGGTGATCGACGTGCTGGTGACCGGGGACAACGGCCGCGTGCTCGGGCACAAGGCCGCGTTCGGGCCCATGTACTACGACAGTGGCCACGTCGCTGTGCCGCTGTTCGCGAAACCCAACGCCGGCGAGGCAGTACGCACCCTGATCGGCCTGCAACTGCACGCCGGGTGCCTGCCCATGCCGTTCGTCCTCGGGCTGCCGGGCAGCCGATTCCTCGAGGGCGCACGGGCGACCTTCCCGTCCGTGACCCTTTCCTAGCCGCAGCCTGCCCGAGAGGAGTACGCAAATGAGGAAGAGCTCTCGTTACCGCGCCCTGGCTGCTGTTTTCGGCCTGGGCCTCGCGGTCGCGTGCCTGCCCGCGAACGCCAACGCGGTCCGCGCAGACCCGGTCACCGGCCAGGACCACCCCGGCAACGTCGTCGCCATCGACTGGCAGTTCGTCCCGGACGTCGTACACGTCCACCACGGGCAGACGTTCAAGTTCGCCAACTACGACCTCATCCAGGGAATCCCGTCGCACAGCATCGACGAGTACATCCCCGGGTGCACCGCACCCCCGTATCCCGAGGGCGCGGGCGCCAAATGTGCGACCACCCGCTTCAGCAGCGGCCTGGTGGACTGGATGCAGGTCCACCGAGTGCACGGCGTCGACAAGCTCCCACCCGGCACCTACCAATTCGTCTGCCAGGTCCACCCGTTCATGCACGGCACCCTGATCGTCGAGTAGCCGCCGCGCCGGCAAGCTTGGGGCATGGCCCTGTTCAGCCTCGGTGAGGCGCGTGCGGAACTCACCCGGTTGCTGCCCGTGCTCGACCGGATCGTCGAGCTGCGGGCCGACGCCGCCGAACTCGCCGCTGCGCAGAGCGGCGGCGTCGCCAGCGACCTGGGTGGACTGCCGGAGTTCAAAGCAGTGCAGGCGAGGCTGGACGAGCTGCTCGCGCAGGTGCAGCAGACCGGCGTGCACCTGAAAGGTTTCGCCCCACTGCTGCTGGACTTCCCGGGCGAACTCGACGGCGTGGAGGTCCTGTACTGCTGGCTGGAGGGCGACCGCGAGTTGATTTGGTACCACCGCGGCGACCTCGGCTTCGCGGGCCGCCGGCGCCTCGTCACGTGACGCACCGGCCAGGTGCCGATGTGACGGACCGTCATAAGCGCCCCGGCCGCCCACCCAGAGCAGTTCGTACTGCGCAGCGACGTCGAAGCGGCCATCGGAACCGGTCGAGCCGGCCGCCCGGTGATTCCCGGCGGCCGGCTCGAGGTGGTCAGTCCGATGTGCGGCGACGAACCGCACAGGGTTTCAGGCGCCGGTCCGCATCGCGGCGGGCAGGTCGGCACAGTGATTGGTCCACACACCGGAGGAGTAGTAGTACTCCCCGTCGCAGTGGTTGTCCGACCAGTACCCGTCCCGCCAGTGCTCGTGCCGCCAGTGCTCGTAACCCTCACCCTGCGGGGCCGGATCACCGTAGCTGACCGGCGGCTGCACAGTGGCGGGCGCAGCCACGGTCGCTGCGGCGTCGATGCTCGCGGCACCGGCCAGCGGGGCCATCGTCAAGGTCAGGCCGACACCGGCGAACAGCACGGCCGCGGTACGGGTGAACAGGTTCATCGCATCCTCCTGGTGTTCGGTCGGCGACCCCAGCGGCTGCCGGACACCACCAAGCCTCCCGCCGCCGGCGCACCGGCGCAGTCATCCCCACGACACCGCGACTGTCACGTGCCTGACAACTACGAGCCGCGGCGCGGACGTGCCACGCACGGCGCCCACGGCTCACTGCGGCCGGGGAGACACCTGGCAATCACCCGCTTGCCGAGACAGGCAACCGGGCCTCGGGCCCTGACGGGTGTCAGGAAGCCGACAGTGGCGGGGTCGGCTCGGTGACAACCTCCGGCGTGGAACGGGCTGATTGTTTGCGGTGTCGGGGACACAAGGTCCCCACAGACCCCGAAAGGGTTGTGGTTGAGATGCGCAAGGCTTTGACTGTTCTGGCGGTTGCCGCCGCCGCGACGTTCATCTCCCCGGTCGCCGCCGGCGCCGCGACGGCACCGGCCGCCTTCGTTGCCCCGGCCCACGGTGGCGGGCACGGCGGCGGGCACGGCGGCGGGCACTGGCCCGGCGGTGGGCACCGCTGGGGCCACGGCGGGTACTGGGGTGGCTACGACTACGACGGCTGCAACCCCTACTACTACGGCTACTACGACCTGAACAACCCCAGCTGCGCCTGACCCGCGGTGACAGCACTGCCGCAACCGCCCGACGGACCACGCGCGTGGGCCGGTCCCCTCCGACCGGCCCACACCGCCCGGGTTCGGACATCCGCGCCGAACCCGCGACTGGGCTCCGGCGCCCCCGCGCCCGGCGCGGGCTAAACGACCCGGACGGAGCCGTATCGCCTCGGCCCGGGCGTCGCGCACCACGACGAGGGTCAGGTCTCGGGACCGAATTCCATTTGGTCCAGCTGACTTACCGTCAGATCGACGGTTGGACCACCACGCACCTGATGGGTCGGCAGCCCTCTCTGGGCGGCCACCGCGAGGACGAGCGCGTAGGCGATGCCGGGCGTTGGCGAACCTGAACCGGCCCGCCCCGGCGCTCAGCGCAGGAGGAATCCGGCGTCGACCGGCAAGGCGATCCCGGTGATGTACCGGGCCTCGTCCGAGCACAGCCAGGCGATCGCGTTGGAGATGTCGATCGCCTCGATCAACTCGACCGGCATCGCGTTCGCCAGCTTGGCCACGATCTCCGGATTCTCCTCGGCGAACCCGGCCCATCGCTCATGCAACAGCATCGGAGTGCTTACCCCGGTGGGGTTGACGCAGTTGACGCGGATGGAGTGCTCGGCCAGCAGTCCGGCGTAGGCCCGCATCAGCCCGATGACCCCGTGCTTGGCCGCGGTGTAGCCGATCAGCCCGGCATTGCCCAGCACGGTGAGTCGGCCGTGCAAGCCGGCAACCGAGCTGGTGATGACGATGCTGCCGCCCTGGCCCTGCTCGAGCAGTTGCGGGAGCGCCGCCTCGATCGTGTTGTAGACGCCGGTGAGGTTGACCTCCACGACGTCGTCGAACGAGCGAGGATCGGCGGCCACCTCGTCGAAGCCCGGGATGATCCCGGCGTTGGCGAGCACGATGTCGATGCGGCCGAACTCCGCAACGCCTTCCTTGACGACCTGGGCCAACGCAGCACGGTCGCGGACGTCGGCCCGGCGGGCCACGATGCGCTGATCGAGTTCCTCGACGGCGCGCACGGTCTCGGCCAGATCGTCCGGCGTGGCAAGTGGATAGGTGACCGTGTCGATCGACGCGCACAGGTCCAACCCGACGATCTGCGCACCGTCGGCCGCCAGCCGCAACGCGTGCGAACGGCCCTGCCCGCGCGCGACCCCGGTGATCAGCGCGACCTTGCCGTCCAGACGTCCCATCTCCGAGCCCGCCCTTCGTGAATGAATCCGCGAGGTGAGTGCGTACGGCAGCATTCACCTTTCGTGGCCGACCAGCAATCCCGCCTCGCCCCGCCGTTCGCCCAGGTGCTCGCCGGCCGCAACCCCTCAGGGCGTGACGTCGGAAGGTTCCGGGGAACCCCGGGGAGCCCATGGCCTTGCGGATGCCCTCCGGTCCGACCTTCTCCCGGAACTGCTGCACGGTGTACCCGACCAGGACCGCGTCGGTGCGGGCGCGCGCAGTGGCTGCCCGCGGGAAGCCCAGCAGCGGGGCCAACTCACCGAAGTACTCCCCCGGCACCGAGGTGTGCAGGAGTTTCTCCCCGCCCGCGGTCAGCGCCCGCACCAGGTCGATCTCGCCCGACTCGACCACGTACACCAGTTCGCCCGAATCACCTTGGGCGAACAACTCGCTGCCCGCGCTCAGCCGTACCGGGCCCGGCGTCGGGCCGGTGATCGGTGCCTCGGGCCCCATCTTGATCACCCGATCGGCCAACGGAACCAGGCGATGGTCGTGCGTGGAGACGACCACGATCCGGCCGGGCTGAGCCAGGTCGCGCAAGGTCCGGATCACCGTCTCCACCTGGACGTAGTCCAGGGCCGCGGTGGGTTCGTCGGCCAGCAGCAACGGCGGGTCGTGGGCCAACGCGCGGGCGATCGCGACCCGCTGCTGCTGGCCACCGGACAACATCCCCGGCCGGTTTCCCATGCGCTCGGCCAACCCGAACCGCGTAAGCAACTCCTCGGCCCGCGCCCGCGCGGTGCCCCGGTCGAGGCCGGCCAGGCGCAATGGCGCCTCGACGTTCTCCCGGGCGGTCAGGCTGGCCAGCAACTTGAACCCCTGGAAGACCAGGCCGACCCCGCGTCGGCGGTACCGGGTCAGCTCCCGCGCGTTGAACCGGGCAAGGTCGGCGCCGTCCAGCGTGATGCTGCCGGACTTCGGGGTGAGGATCCCGGCCAGGCAGGACAACAAGGTGGTCTTGCCGCAACCACTGGGGCCGAGCAGCAGGACCAGTTCGCCGGAATGGGCCTCGGCCTCGAAGCCGTCCAACGGACGCACGACGTAGTCACCGCTGGAGAACTCCACGGTCAGATCGCGGATCGAAAGTGACTCCACGTCAGGTCCCCGCCCCGAACGCGGCCGCGGGATCGACGCCGACCGCCCGGCGCAAACCGGCCAGGCTCGACAGCAGCCCGATCCCGATCGCCGCGCCGACCATCGTGGCGCAGGATGTCACCGACAGGTGGACCGGCATGGGGAAAGCCGGGGCCACCGCAAAGCCGATCGCCACGGCAACCACCGCAGCGACCGCGGACAGCACCACGGCCTGCACGATCAGGCTGAGCAGCAGCGAGCGCGAGGAGACCCCGATCGCCTTCAGGACCGCCAGGTCCTGCAGGCGCTCGAGCACCGAAAGGTAAGTCACGGTGCCGACCACCGCGATCGCGACCGCCCACAACAGCAGGCGCAGGATGTCGATCGCGTCGAGGCCCTTGCTGAACAGGCGCAAGATGTCGTTGCGGGCGAAATTGGCCGGCACCGCGTTCAGGCCAAGTGCCGCAGCGTCGCGCGGCATCCCCTTGGTGACCACAGCGGTGACGATCCGGTTGCCCTTGAACAGAACTGACTGGGCGTCACGCAGGTTCAGGTAGACGTTGCCCACCCCACCACGCAACGTCATGTGCTGGACCTGACCGACCACGACCAGCGGCACCCCGGTCAGGCTGAACGCATCGCCGATCCGGTACCCGGTCGCGGTGTCGACCAGTGCCTCGCCGGGCCGGCTCGGTTGGCGGCCGCTGCTGGGCACCGGTGGACCCATGCCGCCCGGGCGGTACCCGATCACACTCACGTCGGCCTGACGCTTTCCCGCGGTCGTGCCGAAGGCCATGATCCACGGGTCGGCCCGGCTCACCCCCGGCGCCTGCGCCACCTGCGCCACCACTGTGTCCGGCATCGCCGACAGCGCACTGAACGGGCCACTGGTGCCTGCCCGAACGACCCAGGCATCGGCCCCGACCGCCGCCACCGCCCGGTCGGCCTCACTGTGCAGGGCGTCGCTGAGGCCCGACAGCAGCAACGTGACCGCGAACACCAGGGCTGTGCCCAGCGCGCCGAACCCGAAGCGGCGCAGACGCCACTGCAGATCGCGAAGGGTGATCAGCCACATGTCGGGCCGATCCTCACTCGAACGCCGATAGCGCCACTTCGGCGGCGCCGCCCGCGGCCACGGCCGACGACTTCGCCTGGGCCGGGAAGCCGGCCAAGGTCCCGTGCAGTTCCGAGTCGATCCGCGAGGGCAGCACGGCGGACCCCGAGTGGTAGAGATCCTCGACCCGTTCGCCGGACACCGCGATGCAGGAGACCGGTCCGGTCGTGCGCAGCGTGCTGTCCATGCGCAGGTGCCGCAGGGTGCTCCGATCGCCGGCCGCAACGATCGTGACCGTGCTGTGGGCCTGGGTGCACCCGTCCGAGGAGGTCATGTCGAATTCCGAACTCCGACCGGCCTGCGCCCGGTCCGGTTCGAACAACACCGGGGTCGTCGGCGCGAAGTCCAGGACGATTCCGGCGGTGCCCGTGGAAGCGTCGAGCCGATAGGTGCGCAGGTAGATGCCGTCCGGGCCACGGGCCAGGGTGAACTCCTCGACCAGACCGCTCCCGTCGGAGCGTCGGGCGTCCATCGTCCACAACTGGGCGCCCGGGCCCGCACCGTCGGCGACGGTCAGGCGCATCGTGGCCGGCAGCGGCCCGACGCTCGAGGACCCGCTCAGCGCGTAGGAGTACCCACCGGGAGCCGGCAGGGCCAACGTCGTGGACGAGGCGCCGGTCGGGGCGGACGCAAGATTCGCCCGGCCGCTCGGCGCCGCCGCACTTGGTTGTGCGGCCAGTTGCCGCGTGCGCGCCCCGCTGGACGTCGGCGCCACCGACGCAGCTTCGCGAGTGCTGCTTCGCCCGGCGACCGTCGATTGTCGTGGGGACGGCACGGTAGTCGACGGCGCTGCCAGCGCCTGGGCCGAGGTGGCCAACGGGTCGTCGTACGGGATCTGCATGCCCGCGTTCCCGGCCGCGGTGATGCTGGGTGCGCCACAGCCCGCCAGAGCCAGGGCCGCGAGGCACGCCACGGCCCGGCAGTTGCGGCGGTCGGGCCGCGCACGCCTCATGGAGCACACGATGTCCCCGCCCGACCGAACTGGGAACGCACGGCGGCCGAAACTTTCACCTCGCCCGCTACCGCACCGCGCGGCCCGTTGCCACGCCATGGTCCACTCCGACCGATCGCACTATCGCCACGGGCTATCCCTGCGCGATCTTCGACCCCTGCCAGGACCGCGGCGCCGCGCCGGAGGCGGCCACTCGGCTAGGTCGGCCCGGCTGTTCACCCGATGTGCTCGACCAAGAGAACTGCCCAAGCTGAGTCGTCACCTTCGAACCACGCAAGCACTCGGAGCCCGCCCATGAGCACGTACTTCCGTAAGT
>DATASX010000008.1 GCA_036269075.1 Sporichthyaceae bacterium | reverse complement strand
CGCGGACCTACCCCCGCACGGCCCCCGGACTCCCGCCCTCGCGCCGGACAGTGCCTCCACCGAGTCAGGACCTGCGAATCGAGCAGCTGCTTGCGGACCCTCCCAGGGAGGCGCAGGTCGCCTATGAACTCGGATTCGGGTACATCAAGTGATGTGAGCCGGCTTGGCTAAGTTGCTCCCAGCACCGAGGCCCACGACCCAACGGCCGTAGCCGTTGCCGTCGCCCAACGGCGTCCGGCCGAGGCACCTTCGCGGGAGGGCGCGCCGAACACCTTCGCTTGTCCGACGAGCGCCGAAGGATCGAGCGTGAGCCCGACATCTGTTGCCAAGACTCCGATTGTGAGTCGTGGTGTTCCGGTCGGGGCGCCTTACGAAAGCACCGAGTCGGCTTCGGAGATCGTCGTTTTGGTGTGGAACACCGCGGTCCGCTCCGAGGCCACTACCGCCAGGCGGAACTCCACAAGTACGGACAGGCCCAGCTGGTGGTGTTCGATCCAGCGAACCAAGGCAGGTTCGACGACGGCGACGACCCGGCATCGCACCGGGTGCCGGTCGGTCTGGGGCGAGTGCAGGAGGAAGGTCGTGCCCGCACGCAGCAAACTCTCGTCCGGACGGTATTCGCACAAGTCCCACCCGTCGTACCAGTCGGTCATGCGTGACGGGGTGGTGATCAGGCGCCATACCTCGTCCCTGGGCCGGTCAATCTGTGTGCGACCCGTCTCGCGGCGCATCATTGCCCTGCCGCCGCACTGATCACATGTGATCCGGACAGCGCGAACCGCTCCCAGTCGATCGGCGTCCGAGGGCCCGACGGTCCGCCAGGCCAGGGAGCCGTCGAATCGCTGTCGCGGGGAGGCAACCCGAACTGCTGCTTCGGCTGATGCTTCACAGGGCTCGACCGAGCATTGCCGCCAGTCGGTCTACCGGCGAGGAGTCCAACCCGGAGGGCTGCGCCGCGGCGAACCGGCCGCTGGGCAAGGCAGGACGGCGAGCACGCACGAACAGTGCCATCGCGTTTGCGACATCCTGCGGCAGGGCTTGGGCCGACGCGCCGATCGCCCGTGCCAGATCCCAGCCGTGGACGAGCACATCGGTCGTCCGCGCTTGCAGGGCGACCAAGCCCGGAACGGTGCCGATCGGCATCCGGACCGGGGTGGTTAGAGCACCGGGGGCGTCGAAAGCCGCGAGCAGCGCAGGTAGGTCCACGTGATACGCCTCCCGCAACATCGGGCCCGGGACCGGCCGGTCCCCCTCGGCCGGTGAGGTCGGCACCCGGCCGCACAGCATGTGGGTGAAGTTGCGGTTCCCGTCAACGACGTGCGCCACCAGATCGCGGACGTTCCAGCCCGAGCACGGCGTCGGGACCCACCACTGCGCATCGTCGATCGAGTAGAGCAGGTCGCCGAACGCGTCCGCGACCCGAGCCAGATCAGTACTCGGTGGCGCTTGAACAGTCATCGAATTTCCTCCTGCCGAGCGCGACTTGGTGAGCTCTCTGCGCGATCCCGGTCAATCGGCCCGACTTCCCGACGCAGACCGAACGATCGAGAGGCCGATGGCTGACCGGAACGGAGCCGGCTTCTGGTTTGCATCACTTAGTTATTTGACTGACTTGTACTCTCGCCGAGGATGCCTCATCCTAAGTCAGTCAGTCAACTAAGTAAGAGAGGGATTTCGGATGTCGCCTGTCGGACACCAGTCGCCCCCGGGCGTCGAAGCGAGATTGCCGCTGCGTTCGCGGGCGGGGACACTGACCCTGATCCTGCTGTGTGGAGTGCAGTTCCTGGACATCGCAGATTCGGCGATCGTGAACGTGGCCCTGCCCTCGATCCGGCACAGCCTCGGGTTCTCGCAACAGAATCTGCAGTGGGTGGCCAGCGGTTACCTGCTCACCTACGGCGGTTTCCTGCTGCTCGGTGGCCGGTTGGCCGACCTGTTCGGGCGCCGCCGAATGCTCTCGCTCGGCTTGGGAGTGTTCGCGGCCTCCTCCCTGGCCGCCGGCGCGGCCACCGACCCCGGCCTGTTGGTCACCTCCCGTCTGGTTCAGGGTCTTGGTGCCGCTCTGATGGCCCCGGCCGCACTTTCGCATCTGGCGGTCAGCTTCCGGGCAGGCAAGGACCGCAACACCGCACTTGGCGTCTGGGGAGCGGTCAGCGGCATGGCCGCCGCGGCCGGGGTGTTCCTCGGCGGCCTGTTCACGCAGGGGCCCGGCTGGCGTTGGGTGTTCCTGGTCAACCCGCCCTTGGCGGTGCTCATCGCCGTGGCCGCCCGGCGGGTCCTGGTACAGGACCAACCGGCACGCGGGGACAGGGCCAAGTTCGACTGGCAGGGCGCGATTCTGGTGACCGCCGGGCTGCTCGGGCTCGTCTACGGCTTGGTGCGGGCACCAGTGGTCGGCTGGGGATCGAGCCAGACCTTCGGCGCCCTGGCCGTGTCCGGCATGTTGTTGGCGGCCTTCCTCCGCAACGAATCGGCAGCCCGAGACCCCCTGGTGCCATTCGAGATCCTGAAGATCCGCGGTCTAGCCGCCGCCGACCTCACCCAATTGATCGCGTTCACCGGCTTCATCGGCATGTTCTTCTTCACCACCCTCTACATGCAGCAGATCCTGGGATGGTCCCCGCTGAAGGCCGGCGCCTCCTATCTGCCGGTCACCGCCGGCTTCGCGATCGCCGGGGCGGTGACCGCGCAGCTGGTCACCCGTGTCGGCACTCGGGTGGTGACCGTGGCCGGGTGCCTGATCGCCTCGGCGGGAATCTGGTACCTGTCCCGCGTCCCCGTGGGGGGCTATTACGTGCACGATGTGTTGCCGGGGCTCCTGGTAATGGCTCTGGGCGCCGGCGCGGCGTTCGTGTCGGTGACAGCCGCGGCCAACGCCGGGGTGCCTGGGGACAAGGCTGGGTTGGCGGCAGGTCTGCTGAACTCCTCCCAACAGCTGGGCAGCGCGCTGGGTTTGGCAATCCTGTCCGCCGTGGCGTTCACCCGCACTCACGACCTGCTCGCCGCCGGTGCCGCGCCGAGCGCCGCCACGAACGCCGGGTTCCACCGTGCCCTGCTCCTGTCCGCCGTGCTGATGGCAGGAGCCGCAGTGGTTGCCGCACGCACCGCCGACACCCGGGCCGCGGCTCCGCTGGTCATGGTGAACACCGAACCCGAACCGCAGGTACCCTCCCAGTGAGATGACTGACTCAGCGCCCACCGACCAGGCCGGGGCCGCCCGCGGCGGGAAACGCGAGCGGCTGATCATGGCCGCGGCCCGGTTGCTGCACGAACAGGGCGTCGAGGGCACCAGCCTGGCCCACATCGCCGCCGCGGCCGACGTGCCGGTGGGCAACGTCTACTACTACTTCAAAACCAAGGACGAGGTGATTGCCGGGGTCATCGCCGCCCACGCGGAGATGATCAAGGCCACGCTGGCCGCCATCGAGTCCCGGCACCGGACGCCGAAGGCCCGCCTGAAGGCACTCGTCCGCGAACTTGCCGGCCAAGCCGAGTCCGTAGCCCGACACGGCTGCCCGCTTGGCAGCCTGTGCTCCGAGCTCGGAAAACGACTCGACCCTTCAGCGTTGGGCGTCGCCGAACTGATGAAGCTGCCCATCGCCTGGGCGGGGGCGCAGTTCAAGGAGCTCGGCCGTCGCGACGCCCACGACCTGGCCGTCGACCTGCTCGCAGGCTACGAAGGCAGCGCACTGCTGGCCAACACCATGCGCGAGCCGAACATCATGCGCCGCGCGGCTCGCCGCCTCGACCAATGGATCGACAACCTCTGAACATCCGCGCAATCGCCTCCCCGAGTCGGTGGACCCGGCGCCGGGGTTGCCCATCACTGGCTGAACGTAGTATTAGTTAGTCAACTCACCAACTACGCCGGGCACAAGCTACCTTCGGTGCCCGGTGTCGGCGGGCGGGAACCTGCCACGGCCGGTGGCTCGGCGCGCTGATCGTCAGCCGGTTCACCACCTGAAACCCCCGAATCGACTAAGGAGCCAGACTTGATCCGACAGACCGGATCGGATGCAACTGGGCCGAGTCGATCAGTGGCGGTACTGGGCCCTCTGTCGAGACGGATCAATCGGCAGGTGATGCGCATCGCCGGGCGCCGACGGTCAGGTCCCCTCGTCGAGATCCACCACGTGGGGCGTCGCAGCGGAAAGCCCTACATTCGACCAGTGCTGGCCCGGCCCGTCGGCCGGACGTACCTGATCCCCCTGTTCTTCGGCGCCGGCGCGGACTGGTGCCGGAACGTGCAGAAGGCCGACGGCTGCCGGCTGAAG